>JAGVHJ010000367.1 GCA_020056645.1 Desulfobacterales bacterium | reverse complement strand
CTGTGGGATATGGATGCGGGTGTTTAAAAATTTCTGGGTGAAGAGGGTTCCCCAGAAGATCCCCATGAAAACAAAAATGTTCACCGAGCGGTTGGCCCATGAAGGGAAGCCTGGCCAGAGATAGGCATAGGAGAAGCCATCCAGGGTCATCTGAATCAATAGGAGGCTTGAAACAAAAAGCACATAGTACAGATAGTGAATTTTTTCTTGAATCCCAATAAAAATAAATAGGTTATAACATATGATGATAATGATGGCCCCATAATTGAGGCCCAAGATCAGATACCTGCCCATGGCGTGGTCGGAAAAGGCCTGGGGCTCCCATAAAATGAGATCGATGATCAGAGATGCCTTGGATGCTATCCGTAGATAGGCGGTCTGGTTTTTCTCAGGACCGATGGTAAAGGGAAATAGGGGATTGACATATTTTATTCCCCGCTGATTAAAGGGAATTAAATCGCCCTGATGTTTTTCAAGGATTTTTTCGCCCTCTTCGAAGAGATGGAGTTCAATGATGTCATGGTGGGACCAGTTGCTTTCAAGAATCAGGGAGATTGGTTCTTGAGAATCATTGATCATGTCGAACCGGACCCAGTAAGTGTCGCTGGTGAAACCGAAATTGGGAATGGCTTTTTTGCTTCGGGCAAAGCGGCTTTCCATTTTCGGGCCAGTCAATCCGTCGATGGATACCCGATGGTCCGGATCTTCAAAAATAAAGATGTGGGAACCCAGGGGGATTTTTTTGGCGTGGTTCTGAGCCAGTCGGAGCGCATCTCGGGCATTGGCCGGCAATGGGGCCACCAGGAGGTACAAGGCGAAAAGGCGCCAGCAGCTTAAAACCAATCTCGTTTTTAATGCCTTCATTCTCTTCTGCTTTCTTTATTTCCGCCCTGGATGGTTCGCCCCTCCGGGCAGTCATGGTATACAGTCGACTTTAAAAAAGCGTATACGAAAAAGGCTTGAGGTCACCCTGGGATTTGAAAAAAACTCTCCCTTCTTGTCATCAATGATTGATCGACTACAGTTCAAAACAAATGTCTGTTTGAGAGTTGTTTTCTTTTTGAGTGTTTACTATTAAACACGAAACCCAGTTTTTATTAAAATCATGTGGTCTTTAACACATAATGTTTTTAAAAACAAGAGATTAATCGTTTTTTAATTTTATAAATACCTGTAATATTCATCAGTTAAAAAATAAATAGACCGCATGTAACTAGTGTCCGAACGAAAACCAAGATAGCGAAAAGCCCGTTTTGTTCGTTCCCTATTTTTTTCGGGAGCTTCTTGGCTTTTTGCTGACCTGGCGAAAACAAAGGCCTAAAGGCCTCAAACCGTTTGCCCGTTTTGGCGCAAAAAGCCTTTGAACCTCTCATCCGAAAAAAAGTAAATGTCACTTCACAAAAGGGCCTTTTTGCCACTAAAACATGGCCATACTGAATAGTTACGACCGCATAAGCTTACGCGGTCTGACCTCGCTGACGAACCTGTAGGCGGCCCTACACGATAAACCGGTTCTGCTCCTGCCGCATCGCCTTTTTACTAAAGAGAACCCGTCCCTCCTTTATGACGAGACTGGGAGTCCTGACAGCGGAAATTTGTTCCAGAGGATTGGTGTCGAGAACCGTGATGTCGGCGAATTTACCCCGCTCAATGGTCCCGATTTGGTCGGCCATCCGGAGAATCTTTGCGTTATTGAGGGTGGCGCATTTGAGAATTTCCGCATTGGTGAATCCGATCCGTCCATAAAGCTCCATCTCGCGCCATAGGGTTCCATGATTTGAAAAGGGAACGCCCGCGTCGGTACCGCAGCCGATGAGAATGCCCGCCTCCTTCATTTTGAGAATTGTCGCGACTCCATGGGTGAGATATCCATAGTAGAGGTCGGGTTTGGGAAAAAAGATCTTTTTCCGGTAAAGCTCCTCGCAGAGGAAGCGGCTCGCTTTTTCTTTGAAACGCTTTTGAGCCGCGGTTATTGCCGGAAGGGCGTATTGTTCCTGATCTGAATTGAAATAATCACGCCATATCTCCTGTTCGTTTCTGACAAAGTCGGTCTGAAAGGCCTTGGGCATCCGGTCGAAGGCCTCCGGTGGCGCGTAAAGCTGCCCTAGAATCATGGTCGGAACGATGGACATCTTGTTGTCGGCCATCCGCCATATCTCTTTGTCCGATAGAGGCTGATCAATGACCATATGTTCCATGTTGAAGAGGGGGAACTCCTGGGCCCTGGCAAAGCCGCTTTTATAATGGACGTGGGCCACCACGGGAAGATCGTATGTTTCGGAGAATTTTAAGATTTCCCGTTTATGGGCCTCTTCGTATATGGGATTTTTTCCGGGTTTCCCGCAAAGGATGGACTCATCGTCCAGGGAGAGCTTGATGAAGGAGGGACCGGTCCTCAGATTCTCTTTCAACCGCTCTTTTAGGCTCTCCGTATTCTTGAAATTGATGAACATTTCTCCGGTTAATTGTAGGGCGACGGGAGCGAAGATCGAGACGTCGGTAGCCTTGATGTCTCCGGGGTGGCTTCCGTCGATATTGAACCAGCACCCGCAGTGAACGATTCGAGGCCCTGGAAGCTTTCCGGTTTCTATATTTTGGGAGTGCTTCATGAGAAATCTTACAAACGCGGCGGTGTCCCGGACCGTGGTCACGCCACTCTCAATCTGCTGGGTGTAGTTCCGTTCGATTTGCAGGAGGGTGGCAAGGGCGCTCTGGATGTCAAATCCGCCCACCGAAGGGAGGGTGGTGTGGCAATGGCCGTCGATCAGTCCCGGGATCAGATAGCGGTTTCCCATGTCGATGATTTCCATATCACGGGTCATGGGGATTTCTTCCTGAATCAGGGCGATACGACCCTGGCGGATCAAAATGGATTGATTTTTCAGAAGGATCCCTCTATTCACATCCACCACATGGCAATGGGTGAGCAATCTGGGTTGCAGATAATTGATTGGGGCGGTTGGCGTGACCGGATGGCTTCCGGCGCATCCGATGGTCTGGGCGGTCATGAGTCCTCCGGCTGCCGCTGCGGATATTTTGAGAAATTCTCTTCGATTCATGGCGGGACGCGCCATTTTTTCCGTGGGTGTTTTTTGAACTGAATGGTGAATCATTGAATGTTGTTCTCCTTATCCAAAATAAAATTGTATGTTTACCTGGTTAACCAGGTTTTCCAATTCATGTAAAATACGCTGTTTTTTTCAGAGTTCAGCATCAAAACGGCTGTTCCTATAATCCATATGAG
>JAGVHJ010000041.1 GCA_020056645.1 Desulfobacterales bacterium | reverse complement strand
TTACATCCATAGATCTGCCGATTGATGAATTCCCGGAATCTATTTTCATCCTTTTCCGCGGCCAACCACTCCTTTAAATGCGTTTCATCGGAAAAGTATTCGTAAGGCATGCCGCCCGGATATGCTCCATAAGGGACTTCACACACCGCATCGACCAGATAAAAAGGAATCTGGGTCATGGAGGGGGCCTCATTGATTTGCTGATGAGGGATCAAACGCTCAGTTGTAATGATCAGCCGCTTTGATGCATGGGCCAGTTCGATATCGGAGACGGCGATACCCTTGAATCTTGCATTTCCATAAATATCCGCTTCATGCACGTGGATGATGCTGACATCCGGATATAAAGCGGGTAACAGCGCAAGTGCAAGCCCCGTAAACGGGCAGTTCGTCCCAATTGCGGCGCTTTTAACGAATGTATCCGTTCCCAGCATATTTCTGGCAGGCATATATGGAATACCCATGGATGCTGCTTTAAGCCTTGCCGTAAGGGCGTAATTGGTCCATTCGGTAATCGATACTTTCCCGCTTTCAAGATAGGCTCTTGAACATCTGGACAATCCGCGAGCTTCCAACCCCACCCCATAGGAGATGTCGATTTTATCGTATACTTCACCGGCGCTCAGAATCTGCATGTCATGGGTGGATGTATGGCCTAGAAAACCTAAAAACTTTTTTTTCTGGCAGACGACCTCATGACAGGCGGCGATCGGAGTTCGATTCATCCCGAATCCTCCGATCGCCAGGTAATCTCCGTCATGGACAAATTTTTCAATTGCTTTTTTGAGTGTTATGACTTTGCTATTTTTGGATTTGGCTTCACGTTTTTCATTTCTGAAAAACTGACGCGCCGAATCCGGATCGGGATTTGTAAATAAATCCCCCTGGCCTCTATCAAATATCTTCACAATTATTACTCATCAAAAAAAGTTAAATCTGCGGTAGCCCCTCAGCCTTCTTTTTGAACATATCAACTTTTTTCTGAAGCTTCGGTGTATCCAAAAACAACTCCGGATAATACTTCTCCTTGCCCACAATGGGATTCACCGAACATCTGGCCCAATTGGCAGTCATTAAATCCATATAACATCGCTGGCATCTGACACATTTCACGATATCATTGATGCGCCCTTCCTTCACTTTTGCGGGCCAGAAGGGGTCTGCGATTGATTGACGGCCAAGGGATATGATATCGGTTTTGCCTGATGTAATTGCCTTTTCCGCGGTTTCAGGATTGATAAAATTGGGGGTGATCACCGGGAGTCCGCCGGATGCTTCCTTGAAACCGGGCGCCCATCTGGTGAATTCATTTTCTCCATCAGGGGCAAAGGCGGCGCCGGGGTTTTCATATGATCCCTGGGACACGTTCAGAAAATTGACCCCTGCATCCTTGCACAGGGCGACAACCTGTTTCACCTCATCATGGGTGATGCCGCCCGGCATGAGTTCATCACCGGAAAGCCGAACTCCCAAAGGTTTATCCGGCCCGATTTTGGCTCTTGTTTTCACGATGATGTTGGTAAGGAACCGGGCCCTGTTTTCAAGACTTCCGCCATATTCATCATGGCGCTTATTGGACCGGGGAGACAAAAACTGATGCAGTAAATAACCATGCGGAGCATGAATTTCAAGGGCATCGTAGCCCAGTTTGTAGGCAGCGCTTGCCTGAACGGCGAACCGGTCTTCCAGGTCGATAATTTCCTCTCGTGTTAGTGCGCGTGGGGTATCTCCTTCCACGATATGCACCATTTCCGGAGCCATGACGCTTATCGTTTCCAAGGCCCAATTTCTGAAACCTTCGTATTCGTCATCATTCATTTTACTGATCTGATCGAAATCCGGCACGAGCTTTTCAGCCTCTTCTCCACCGAACTCACGTGCGAGTCTTTTCATCTGTCTTTGCCAGCCTTTATTCAAATTTCTCAAATCGGTCTTCATGGGAATGGCGGAGGGAGCGCCGGCCGGGCAATCTCTTGATTCTGAGTGAGGATGTCCCTGCCTGCCCCACCCCGGACTAAGTTGAATACATATTTTGCAGTCAGAAAAATGATGGATCATTTCCGTTAGTTCACTGTGAAAACGGTAATACCGTTCGTCAATCATCAGAGACGGATTCAGGCTCTCCTGGCCGCCCCAGCGATGGGGATTCATCACCACGCATTCGGTAATGATGAGACCAAATCCTCCCCTGGCGCGCATGGCATACCATGCGGTTGCCTGATCGGAATGGTAACCGTTCGGGCCTGTATAGCCCAAATTCATGGGAGCCATTGCGATTCTGTTTTTGACTTCCATATTACCGATTTGGATAGGTTCAAATAATGCCTCGTAACTCATGAAATGCTCCTTATTCAAGAAATGGTTGTATTGATTCTTCTTTTGGTTATATCGACGCCCAGGAGCTTTCCCAGGTTTCCGCCAAAAATTTTGGCGCGATCTTCATCGGTGATGGGTTGATAACCGTAACCTTCCTGCATATCTTCAGGAATCTGGAACTCTCTCAGTCCCTGCACCGCACCTTTGACCTGAATGCTGAATCCAGCATAGTCAGACCCCCATATAATTTTGTCTGGCCCGACCCATCTCATGGCTTCGCCCAGAATCTTCGCAAATTTTCTGGGAGCGGTGATGGCCCAGGGAACGAGAAGGCTTAAGCATACGTAAACATTGGGATGCCCCATGGCCACCATGTTTAAATCATCACAATACGGATATCCCATATGAAACGCATTGATGATTAAACCTGGAAAATCACGCGCCACGTCATCGATTAAAACAGGCAGGGCATATTTGCTTTTTCCGGGCGGCACCCAGCTGAAGCCGGTGTGGATATCTAATATGAT
>JAGVHJ010000042.1 GCA_020056645.1 Desulfobacterales bacterium | reverse complement strand
GAAGCGCTCATCAAGAGCGCTATCGAATCGGCTCCAGGCGATATTCAACCCCGGCTTGCTCTTTTCGGCTATTACGAAAGCAGAGAGGATTTCGCCCAGGCGGAAGGCGCGCTTTCCAAGCTCATCGAAGAGAATCCTAAAAATGGAGAGCTCCTTCTGATTTTGGGTAACTTTTATTTCAAACAGAAGGCCCATGAAAAGGCGGAAGCAGCTTTTTTAAAAGCCATCGGCATATCGGAAAAGGATGTGAAACCCTATATGGTGGCGGCGGAATATTATGATCTTTCCGGAAAAAAGGATGCGGCCATCGCCATGTACCAGAAGGCCCAAGCCATTTCACCGGACGATGTGGGCGTATTGAACACCATCGCCTCCTTCTATTTCAGAAATAAGAAATATGGGGAAACCGAAGAGCTGTTAACACGGGTATTGGGCATCCGCCCCAAGTTTTTTCCGGCCATGCAGCTCAAGGGAGAGCTATTGGTCGCCCGGCAGAAGTTCGACGAGGCGATTCCCTTGTTTAATGATCTGATCAAGGAGGAGCCCAGGGCTGTCATGCCCCACTATTTTCTGGGGCTTTCCCATTTTTCTAAAAACGAGATTGATCCCGCCAGAGGCGCTCTCTTGAAGGTCATTGAACTGGAGGCCCGGCATGTGAGAGCCAAGCTCCTGCTCGCCGAAATCTACCTTAGGGAGAGAAGTTACGATATCGCCATGAAGGAGTGTGAGGAGGTGCTGGGGCTGGAACCCAAGAATATCCAGGCGAAATTGATATCCGGCAATATCCTGCTCGCTCAGAAAAAAACACCGGAGGCCAAGGCCGCCTTTGAATCGGTGATCGCCATGGATCCCCAGAATCCCATCGGATATTACCGTCTGGGACTTTTGCATCGGGTGAATAAGGAGTACGATCTGGCCCTCTCCCAATTTGACAAGGCCCTCTCCATCAATCCCAACCTGATCGATGTCTTTACCAACGGGATCGTGATTCACCTGATCAAAAACGAATATGATATCGCTCTAAAAAAATGTGACGATCAACTGGCCCGAACCGAACAGCCGCCCTTGATGAAGGGGGTGATTCACCAATTGAAGGGGGAGGTTTTTCTGGTTTCCAAAAACAAGGAAAAGGCGGAAGCCGAGTTCGGTGAATCCATCAAGCTGGCTCCGGACTTTATGAAGCCCTACTACTCCCTGGCGCGGATCTACATGGCGGACAACCGGATAGACAAGGCCATTGAACAATACGATTCCGTGCTTGCCAAAAATCCGAACCAGGCCGAGCCCCACATGCTTCTGGGAACGATCTACGAGCTGAAAAAAGAGAAGGATAAGGCCGAGACCCATTACCGGAAAGCCCTTGAGATCAAACCCGATTTCGTGCCTGCGGCCAATAATTTGGCCTATCTGATCGCCGAGAAGAATGGCAATCTCGACGAGGCCTTGACATTCGCCCAGCTCGCTAAGGAGAAAAAACCGGATGAGCCTGGTATCATGGATACCCTGGGATGGATCTATTATAAAAAGGGGCTCTATGGAAGCGCCATTGGCGAATTGAAGGAGAGCGCGGAAAAGCTGGCCGAGAATGCGGTGGTTCATTATCATCTGGGGCTCGCCTATTTTAAGAACGGTAATCTCAAGGAGGCGAAGGAGAGTCTTGAGAAGTCCCTCTCCCTGGACAGCAAGCATGAGGGCGCGGAGGAGGCGAAAACGGTTCTTGGGAAATTGTGATCGCCGGTATGAAAGGCGGGCCTTGATCGCTCTTCCTCCCTTCTCCCTCTCCACCGGGAGAGGGGCCGGGGGCATGCTGCTTGGCCGAAACGATGATCAAGGCCGAAAGGTGCTTCGGGTCGCGTGATGAAATATGTGTCATTTAAATGGTTTGTTATCGGTATTCTGCTGCCGCCCGTGCTCTATATTTTTACCGTGCAGGCGCTTCAAAAATATCTGACAGATCACTTTTACCAAAAGATAGAGGAGTTCTATGTGGGAGATACAACGCCTCTCTTCGACGGAACGATTCGAATTGAGGACGCGCTTTCCCACAACATCGACGCCTTGATCCGGGGGAGGCGTCTCTTCACATTCTGGGGAGCCACCATCGATATTCTTGTGACCTCCAACGGAAAGATCCTCTATCCAAAAGAGTATCTTAAAAAGGAGCCAGTCCGGGGCAGGGAGGATCTCATGGCCACGGCCCGGGATAATTTCGATGTGCTGAACGGGGGGATGGATCTCAGGGTGGCGCTTTCCCTTCCCCACAACACCATGCTTTCAAACGCCATTCTTTTCGCCTATCTGATCCTGTCGGGAACCGCTCTTTATCTCTATTTTCAAGCGGTCAATAAACGGGTCGATTCAGAGGAGACGATCCGGGAGGAGGAGATCAAACTGCTCCACGATGCCGAGCGCGAGAATGTGAAAAGGCGCGTGATGCTCGAAAAGGAGCGGTCATCGCTTTCGGAAAAGATCGAGACGATCCGTGCCGATTTGAATGATGAAAAAAAGCGCGCTAGTGTCAACGAAGATGAAATGATCAAGGAAATTATAACCCTTGAAGAAAAGCTTGAAAAAAATGCGGAAATCAGCTTTCTTCAACAGCAGGAGATTTCGGCCCTTCATGAGAAGCTCGCCCAGTTTGAAAAAAGGGTGGAGGGGAAGAAAAAGCGAAAAGGGGAGGATCATACCATCAAACGGTTGAAGGCGCTTTATAAACAGCTTGATCTCACGGACCGGGCCATTGATGGATTTATCGATCTGACGGAAGAGATGAAAATAAAGGCCGAGGAGATTATCCGGCATTTGAATGACGACACCGGCCAGGTCGCTGTCAAACGGAAGGTCTTTAACCGGAAGAGCGATCTCACTTTTTTCGAGGTGGCCTTCGCCTATAAAGGGCGTCTCTATTTT
>JAGVHJ010000043.1 GCA_020056645.1 Desulfobacterales bacterium | reverse complement strand
GGATGATCAAGGACACGCTCCTCTTTCTCAAAAAAGAGTCCCAGAGACTCCGATTCTGGGTGATACTCGATATTCTCTACGTCGCGCTTTTTTGTCTCTTTGGCCATCAAGCGACCTGCCGCCTGGAGTGCGGTTTTCTGACCCCTCACCTCTATGGCGTTTTCGTCGGGACCCTCGTCATGTTCACGGGCCTTGGCGCAGGGGTCTTGTGGTTCCCGTTCCTGACTTTTTTGGATTTTTCTCCCAAGGAGATCGTTCCCATCTCCCTTTTTAACCAGATCATGGGAAAAGGGAGCGGCACCTTCAAATATTTCACCGACAACCTCCTTGACAAGAAAACAGCCATCCAGTCGATCCCCTTTGCCATGGCAGGGGTTTTCATCGGCTTCTCGGCCAGTTTCATCGTTCCCAAATCCCATGAAAAATGGCTCTACATCGTCTTTGTGGGAGTTGTCATATTCCTTCTCCTGACCATGATTTTCCATAAAAACCCCCTCATTGAGGAAGAGAGGCCCTATAGGGCGCCTGCCGGTCTCCTGTGGAAAAGCAACCTGGTCCTCCTTTGCGCATCGGTGTTCACGGGACTTTTGTCCATCGGCAACTCTGACTGGCTAATCCCTTACATGGAGAGCCGTCTGAAAATGCCCGCCCAGAAAGCCATAGCGACCGGCATTTTCATCATGTTCATCAGCGCCCTTTTCTATATGGTTTTAGCCCTTTTCACCGTCCTGATGGGCCGCCCCTTTCTGCCGGAAAACCGGGCCATCCTCTTCGCCACATGCAGCGGCGTCATCCTGGGAGGGCAGATCGGATCAAGGCTCGGCCAGATTCACCAGTTTAAAACCCACCAGCGGCGAATATTCATCATCATGATGGCCCTTTCCGCCATCCATATCACTTGGGAATTCATCCTGCACCACTAAGATCGGTCCCTATGCCAACCATCCCGGACACACCAGAAAAAAAACCGCCCCAGGAGAAGAGACCGCTTTCGTGGCCCCATATCTCTCTTCTTTTTTTTCTCTATTTTTCCCAGGGGCTTCCCTTTGGCTTTCAAGCGACCGCCCTTCCCATTTATCTGAGAAAGGAGGGGGTGTCGCTCACCGCCATCGGCTTCACGGGTCTTTTAGCCCTCCCCTGGATGATCAAGCCCCTCTTTGCCCCCTTTGTCGACCGCTACTATTCCAAACGGTTCGGAAGAAGGCGCTCATGGATCGTTCCCATGCAGAGCGGCCTTCTATTGTCGGCCCTTTTCGCTTCCATGATCATCGATCACACGCCCATAACGGTTCTGCTCATATCGATTTTCACCATGAATTTTTTTTCAGCCATTCAGGATATCGCGGTGGATGGTCTTGCCGTGGATCTCTTGAGCGAAAAGGAGCTGGGTCTGGGCAACGCGGCCCAGGTCATCGGGTACAAGGCAGGGATGGTCGTATCTGGCGGCCTGCTGGTGTTTCTTACCTCCCGGATCGGCTGGCAGGGCATGTTCACCACCATGACCCTCTTGATCCTTTGCCCCCTTCTGTCGGTGCTTCTTTTCAGGGAACCCTCGACACCAGAGAGGTTCCATCGTGAAACACCCCATTTCCGGGAGATTCTATCACAGGGTCTCTCGATTTTCAAAGGGGCCCACGCCTGCTGGCTGCTTTTGTTTATCGCCACTTACAAAACAGGGGAGCTCATGATTGACGTGATGTTCAAGCCTTTTCTGGTGGATGCGGGCTTCACCCCATCCGCCATCGGCCTCTGGGTGGGAACCTATGGCATGGCCGCTTCCATCGCTGGATCATTTACCGGGGGGGTTTTATCGAAACGATACGCCATTCTTTCCATGCTGGGACTCTCTCTCGGTGTCCGGGCGATCCCTCTTGGGTTTGAATATATGCTTTCGCTCTCAACCCCTTCGGCGGCGCAGGTGATCGGGGTCACCCTTCTTGAACATTTCGCGGGCGGCATGCTCACGACACTCATGTTTGCGTTCATGATGGCCCAGGTGAATCGATCGATCGGCGCGACCCACTATACGATCCTTGCCGCGGTTGAGGTCATGGGGAAAAGCCCCGGAGCATGGATGGCAGGCCCCCTGGCGGAGCTCTTTGGATATTCGGCGGTGTTTCTCACCGGCGTGGGCCTATCGCTCCTGCCCCTTCCCATCCTTTTCAAACTCCGGAGAAAAGAAAGAAAACGCATGACAGGATTTTAAAAGCGGCCCTTTCCGGTGACGAAAACCGGGACAGAGGGATTTTTCATTCAGATCCTACTTCACACCCGAAATTGACTGGGCGATATTGTAGCAATAGTCCCCCATTTTCTCGAAATTGGAAAGCATATCGCTGAAACGGATGCCCTGTTCATTGCATGTGCCGGACAAGAGCCTTTCTGTGTGGGCCTTTCTCATGCGTTCCCTCAACTCGTCGATGGTGTCCTCCATCTCCTGGGCTCTCCTCATGAAATTCTCCGGGACTTCGTGGAGTCCAACGATGACAAAATCAAGAAATTCCAACACATTGGAAGATATAGTTTTTATATCCTGAATTGCCGTGGGTGTAAACTCCAGCTTTTTCTCGATAAAATTTTCAATCATCCGGGCGACGTTCTCCACCGAATCGCCGAATCGCTCCAGATTGTTGGTCATCCGGATGAACCGGGAAATCTCCCTGGCCGAGGATTCGTTGATATCGCTCTGATATACTTTGGTGAGGTAGAGGATAATCTCCTTCTGCATGAGATCCAGATGCTCTTCATAGCGCTGCCATTTGTTGAGCTCTTTGAGCTCCTTTGTTTCCAGGCACCGGACCGTGTTAACAAAAGTGATTTTCGCGGATGCCGCCATGCGTTCGATCTCTTTCTTAACTCTGGCCAGGGCCGCGATGGGCGTTTCAAGAAACGCGTCTTCAAAATGGGGAAG
>JAGVHJ010000044.1 GCA_020056645.1 Desulfobacterales bacterium | reverse complement strand
GGAAAACCGGACCATTCTCTCCGATCCCTCCTTTATCGAAGAGGCGTTCAAGTCCGATATCCATGTGGTGGTTGACAGCGGGCCTGTGAATGGCAGTCCATCAAGTGTGATCTCCCTCATCGACGATGTACCGGAAATCATCCGTGAAGGGCTGGGAGACGTGAGTCTCTTTAAATAATTTTGGACATAAAAAGGGTATCAAGGCTGAACCATATGACCGAAATCACCCATGAACAACTGCTTCACTCCCTCTTTGACGGCGTCTACTATGTAGACATGAATAAAAAAATCACCTTCTGGAACAAGGCCGCCGAACGGATCACAGGTTTCAAACAAGAAGAGGTTGTTGGGTCTTGCTGTGCGGACAACATATTACGCCATATTAACACGGATGGGGAGGAACTCTGTACAAACCTTTGCCCCCTTCAAAAGACGTTGAAAGACGGACAGATTCGCGAAGCCAATCTCTTTCTACATCACAAGGAGGGTTACCGGGTGCCGGTGATGGTGAGAATCGCCCCTATCAGGAACAACCAGGGAGAAATTATCGGTGGCATTGAAATATTTTCTGATCATTCCGATAGACTTCAGCTTCTTCAGGAGGTCGAGTCTCTTAAACAGGAAGCCTATACGGACAAACTGACAGGAACCGGTAACCGACGGTATGCGGAACAGATCGTCAACGCCAAGCTATTTGAAATGAAGACTTACCAGGTATACTTTGGTCTCATTTTTCTGGATATCGATCATTTCAAGGGATTTAATGACCGCTACGGCCACAAGACCGGGGATGCGGTTCTCTGCATGGTCGTTAAAACCGTTGGAAACATCCTACGGAAATTCGACGCGGTCTGCCGGTGGGGAGGCGAAGAATTTTTGGTGATCATCGCCAACACGGATGATCCCACCTTAAAAAAAGTGAGCGAGCGGATACGAATTTTCATTGAAAAGAGCTTTTTGACCATTGGCGGGGATACGCTCCAGATAACCGCATCCCTTGGAGGAACCCTCTCCAGAGCCACAGACACACTGGAATCGGTCATTGAGAGGGCCGACACCCTCATGTATGAGAGTAAGAAGAGCGGCCGGAACCGGGTTACGATTGGTTGACGAGCAAATGGGTTGACAAAAACGATAAAAACGATATGGTGTACCCGTCTTTCACTCTGGAAGTGCCAAGTTCACTGGTGGGGCTCCCGGACTTCAAATCCGGTGTGGGGCGCTAATACCGTCCCGGGTGGGTTCGATTCCCATGCACTTCCGCCAAAAATCATATTTAAATCAATTTAAGGTCGAACCCGTGACCTTCAAACTCGATGATCCGCTGTTCTCCCTTCAGTATGCCTTTTTTCCTCACTACATCGTGCCAGCTGATGAACCCATGGTCGCCGGCGGATTTTTCACCCGCAGCCCCCACCTTCCGGTGCGATGGATCACCCTGATCTTAATCCTGGTGATGACTCTTCCCGTCTTCGCCAAGGAACCCTTTACCATCAACGAGCAAATCCTTCAACGGGCTGAGGACCGTTATGGATCGTCGGCGCGCAAGCGGCTTCTTGCCTGGCAGGCGCTCATGCGGACGCCATACAGCGACGATCTGACCACACTCGAAAAAGTGAACCATTTTTTCAACAAAATTCGATTCCTAAACGATAGCACCCATTGGAATAGAGAGGATTACTGGGCTACTCCCATCGAATTCCTCGCAAGTAACGGGGGCGATTGCGAAGATTTCGCCATTGCCAAATATTTCACCCTGATCGGTCTGGGCATGCCGGAAACCAAGCTGACGCTAACCTATGTCAAAGCCCTAAACCTCAACCTGACCCACATGGTCCTCGCCTATTACCCCGCCCCTGGCCAGGAACCACTGATCCTCGACAACTTGGTTGACGATATCAAACCATCTTCCCACCGCACCGATCTGCTCCCGATCTACAGCTTCAACGGCGCCGGCCTTTGGGTGGCGAAACAGAGAGGACGGGGAGAGATGCTCGGCGATGGCCGCCGACTCAGACCCTGGCGGGAGCTGCTAACCAGAATGACCGAAGAGAGCCATCAAAACAAGGAGGCCCGATGACACTATACCGACAACTGCTGCTCAGCACCCTTATCATCCTCATCTCTCTCTGCACCGGACTGTGGATGGGCGAACTCAAACGGACGCGCGATTTTCTGATTAATCAGATGGCGACCCATGCCCAGGATACCGCAACCTCCCTTGGCCTTTCCATGACCACCCTTGCAGAGGGCAGCGATCTCGCGACCATGGAAACCATGATTAACGCCGTATTTGACCGGGGATACTACCGGGCCATCGAACTGCGTAACATGGAAGGCAAGCTGTTGGTTGATCGGCGCGTTGACCTCAACCTGGGGCAGACGCCGAGCTGGTTTGCCCACCTGGTGCCGCTCTCCGCACCCCAGGCCACCTCCCTGGTCATGCATGGCTGGCGGCAGACCGGAGAGGTCCTGGTGGAGAGTCATCCCGGATACGCCTACCAAACCCTCTGGCAGGCCGCCCGGAGCGTCACTTTGTGGTTTGCCATGACCGGTTTAACCGTTGTCCTTCTGGGCGGCCTCGGCCTGCGGATCCTTCTCAAGCCCCTGGGCCGGGTCGAAGAACAGGCCATGGCCCTATGCGATCGCCAGTTCAATCTCCAGGAGCAACTACCCCGGACCAGGGAACTTCGGCGCGTGGTCACCGCCATGAACCGGATGACCACAAGGATCCGGGAGATGTTCGATGAACAGGCAGCCATCGCCGAGACTCTGCGCCAGCACACCTATCAGGACCCGCTCACCGCAACCGGGAACCGGCGTTATCTTGAGGCCCAGGTCAAGGTGAAACTCGCCGGCAAGGAGATCACCCCCAAAGGCGCCTTTCTCTTGTTTCAAATCCAGAAACTCCAAGGCATCAATCAGGAAAAAGGGTACCAGGAAGGCGATCGGATCATCAGACAAACCGCCGAGATCATTCAGGAGACATGCTATGAATTACCCGAGGTGATCCTCGCCAGGATGAACGGCGGCGATTTCGCCCTGCTCTTGCCCAATGTCGACGAGCAGACCAGCAGAAGGATAGGCGACGCCATTTTGGGAGACATCCATCGGCAAGAAAGAGCCGAGTCAGGGGCCACGGTTGCGGTCTGCGGCGGCGGTGTCCTCTATGAACAGAGCGCCAGCTTCAATCAATTATTGACCAGGGCCGACATGGCCCTAAGCAGCGCCCGGTATACCAATAACCACCAAGTCACACTACTCCCCCTAATCGACGGGAAGGAGACCATGGCCCTGGGCAAAACCCAATGGAAGGAGATGTTGGCGGCAATCATCGCCAACCGATCCATCACCCTATACTCTCAGCCCACGGTCACCCACCCGGATCTGACCAGGACCGTGCATCACGAAATCCTCACCCGGGTGATCGATAGCTCCGGCCGCCACCAGTCGGTGGGCATGTTCATCCCCATGGCCGAACGTCTCGGTATGATGCCGGCCCTTGACCGGATTATCATCGAACGGATACTGGAACAACCGATGCAACAGATTGTTCCCAAAAAGATTGCAATCAACCTGTCCCCTCTTTCGTTGACAGACACCGGCTTTGTCGCCTGGCTCCAGAAACAGTTGGAGCAGTGCGCAAAGGAGGGGTTCCAGTTTAATTTTGAATTTCCTGAATTCCGGATCATCCGCCACAGCAAGCAGATCAAGGAATTTGCGGCGATCCTAAAAGCCCAGGGCCATGGCATCGGCATTGATCATTTTGGCCAGGGACTGATGGCGTTCGGCTACCTCAAATCGCTCCTGCCCGATTACGTCAAGATCGATCGGGCGATAACCTGCGACCTGGTGGATGCACAAAGCGACCGGTACTTCTTCGTCAATACCCTCTGTAACGTCGCCCATAGCCTCGCCATCAAGGTGATCGTCGAAGGGGTTGAAAACGAAAGCCAGTGGCAGACCCTGGCAAAGCTCCACCTGGATGCGGTTCAGGGTTTTTACATCAAAAGTCCCGAGCCTTGGTCAAAGGGATGTCAACGATGATTGACTGGAAAGAGGCTGGAATAGAGTGTTCGCCAACCATGGTGTGGCGCGCGCGGTGATGGTTAGCGTTTTCTTTTCCAGCAAGAGGCGGCCAGAGCCGCCAAACCCATACCCATGAGGAGGAAGGTGCCTGGTTCAGGAACGGGTTGTTGAACAGGAGGGGGCTCTGGTCTATGAACAATACGTCTGCCATAAGGACCCCTTACTACTATTGGTGGATCAATCCCTTCACGATACTGGCTGCTCTCCTCTGAAGGCAATATCTCTGAAGGGAATATTTCTGGGAGGAGACTTTCAGGAGGGTCCGCAACAGCCATCGGCTTCTCAGGCATACCCGCTGAAGGCGCGATATTTATATCGTTACAGCAGTAAGTGCGAACGACCCGCACCCCATCGGTAATATAGCCGTCACCCTTAGGCAGCTTGATCGGTTTTGATGTCTGTTTGATGACATCACCTTTTCTATGCGAGACATGCGCCAGCATTACTTCATCTTGTCGGCCAAGCCGGGCGTTTTCCCAGTTAAATCCTGAAAAATGACGCACTAGCACCACATCTTTTTCAACTGTTCTCTTGAAATCCGCCACCGAGTGAATGCTGTTTTTTTTGCACACGCCAAGCCATTCACCATTCAATTCGCTGCTGGCATCTTCAACTTCAGTTATATAGTCAACATCCGCTTCTGACGTTTTGATCTCACTTGCGACAAACGGGTTGCCAACCGGTTCCGACGGCACACGTTTCTCTCCGGTGGCGAACAGGTAAACCAGGAGGGGGGTCAACACCACGGCAATAACAACAAGAGCAACCGCCCCGACCTTTTTTATATAACGATTCCGTCTTCTTTTTGATCTTGATCGCTTTTTCATTGGCATATAGTCACCTCTTCATACAACGTACTGGCTCTTTCACAATGCAGCCATTGCAGTAGTCTGGGGTCGATGGTTCTCTGATGCCCCAAGGGGGTCATGTTTTAAATCTACGCGGACACCATTTGAAAATTCAGCAGATTCTCCCCTATAAGGAACTATAGACCTCTGTTACTTTTAAACGCCATGAAAATCCTCTTTTCTGTTCCGAATATAAACATTTTCAGATAAATTTTCAATAATTAAAAGTATTTTAATATTTAAAAAAGGAGACGGAAAAGAGCACTATCCGCCATTCTCTTTGTTTTCAGTGATTTACACTGTTTTACAGGCGGACGCTATTTTGTGTGATCCGTTCAGTTCTGGCTATCGAATGGTGTTATTGGCATGGACTATTCAATCGAAATAGGGTGGCAAGGGATTATAGATGGGACTCTCTGTTCGCCAGCCTCTTCTTGTTCGATGGATCGCCGCTTGAAATAAAGGCATAGGCGCTGTGGTTGTGGATCGATTCGAAATTTTCGGCGCTCACCGAAAACCAGGTGATATTGTCATCATTATTCATTTCAACCGCCACATCCCGGACAATATCTTCGACAAATTTCGGATTGTTATATCCTTTTTCCGTGACGAACTTCTCATCCACCCGTTTAAGGACCGAGTAGACTTCACAGGAAGCGGCGTTCTCTACGATCGTGATCATATCTTCGATCCAGATGAACTTCTTGAATCGAGTGGCGAGCCTCACCTCGCCTCTTTGATTGTGGGCACCGCCGTCACTGATCTCTTTTGAGCATGGACATACCGAGGAGATGGGTACGGCCACCTCAACGATGAGGTCGATATTATTGTGTTTGTCACAGGAGCCGGTGATACGGCAGGTGTAGTCCATCAATCCGGGGGAGCGGCTCACGGGAGCCTTTTTTTCAATAAAATAGGGAAACGTCACTTCCACATGGGAGGAGCGGGCATCCAGACTCTCCTTCATCTGATTCAAAATGATCGAAAAGGATTTCAGTGAGAATTCGGGGCGGAACAGGTGGAGCAGCTCAACAAAGCGGCTCATATGGGTGCCCTTATCCTGATGGGGAAGGTCGACATACATGCTGATCGAGGCAACGGTTGACTGGTGACCGTTCACACGATCCAAAACAGTGATGGGATACCGGAGATTTTTC
Source organism: Desulfobacterales bacterium (assembly GCA_020056645.1). GTDB lineage: Bacteria > Desulfobacterota > Desulfobacteria > Desulfobacterales > JAHIVH01 > JAHIVH01. Next base: position 426 of record JAGVHJ010000044.1, on the reverse strand, counting down.
ACCCCCACCTTGTCAATGGGGATGTTCCGGTGATCCCTTTGCTTCTGAATATCTATCATTTCTAACAGTATATGCTTCAATGGTCATACAAACGGAAAGAGACGCCGACGCGTCAATCGTCCTCTTTTTTGGGCAGCAGATCGTTCATCTTGATCTCGACCTTCCCGGCTGCGATCTCTCTTAAGGCGATGACAATATCCTCATTCTTTGCCGATTCGATCAGGTACTCGGACCCTTCCCGGATCTGCCGTACTCTCTTGGCCGCCATATGAACCAGCATGAATCTATTGGGTACTTTTTTCAGACAATCTTCGACAGTCACTCTTGCCATTGATTTCCTCCGGAATAATAAAAATGTCATCCCCCGGTAAGAGGGGTCAATCTCTCTTAAGAGATAAATTGTATAAACGCAAGCCCGTAATTGCG
>JAGVHJ010000046.1 GCA_020056645.1 Desulfobacterales bacterium | reverse complement strand
GCGCCCAAGGATATCCCGGAAGCAGTGGACCCTTCACAACTCGATATCAAATCGATGCTTGCAAAACTCGTTGACACCATGACAACCGTATCCGGCGAACTGAAGGCCCTTCGGATAGTGGCCCAGAACCAGATGGAAACAGGCGATGGAAAAAAACGAGCCTTTTTCAGAGAAGGAGGGCCAGATGCAACTGAACATGGCGTGGCGCTTCCACCGGATATGCCATCGGATCTGCTCGACTTTGAAACCTACAGAAACGAGCGGGAAAGAAGGGAATAATCCCAATTGATTTTTTTTGTTTCACCCCCTCCTCTCCATTTGCAACCACAACGACTTATATTTTTCGTAACTATTCAGGAGCGATTTTCCAAAAAATGTCAGGATCCGGTTGCCATCAAACCTCCAAACCGGTATGAAGAAACCCTGAGCGGTGGAAACGAGAATCGAAGATAGCTCTAAACCGGCGGCATACGCCAGGAGGAGGTGTTCCATGACTCAATACAATCATCAAAAGGATTACTGGGATAGCGTGGCGTTTGACAAAGCCTTCACCACCCCTTTTCAGATAGACCTTTTCAACCGGCACGTTCCCAAAGAAGCCGTGATTCTCGATGTGGGATGCGGCTATGGAAGGACCCTTCAGGAGCTTTACCAATCCGGATACCGGTCGCTTCATGGCATTGACTTTTCCCCAAACATGACCAAGCGGGCGAACGTTCTTTATCCCCATCTGGATATCCGGCGACATGAAGAGAGCACCCTTCCCTTTCCAGATAGATCCATCGACGCGGTTCTCCTCCTTGCGGTTTTAACCTGCATGGCGAACGATGCCGACCAGGATCGCCTCATTTCGGAGATTAAGCGGGTGTTAAAAGCATCGGGGCTCCTCTATGTAAATGACTTTCTCCTCAATGAAGACGAAAGAAACATAAGCCGTTACCGGCGTTTTGAAACAACCTATGGCCGGTACGGGATCTTCGAACTTCCCGAAGGGGCGCTCCTGCGGCATTTCGAGGAATCAAGAATCAGACAGCTCCTCTCCGGATTCACACCGCTCATGTTTGAAAAAACGATCTACAAAACCATGAATGGAAACACCTCGAACGGTTTTTATTTCCTTGGGAAAAAGTAACTATTCAGTATGGCCTTGTTTTAGTGGTGAAAAGGCCCTTTTGTGAAGTGACCTTTACTTTTTTTCGGATGAGAGATCCGGAGGCTTTTCGCCATCTTGATGAATCGCTGCTGAATAGTTACGGAAAAAATTTCATGGGGTAGTGGGGGTATGTTCTCGAAGGTTCGGGAGGATTCATCGGAGAAAACGGAATCAACCGGTATTCGTCCGTCAAAAGAAAATTGATCGGAACGAAACCGCAGGCTTTTTTGGCATGATCGGCGGTCGCCGCGCATGAAAGGTATCGGATATCGGGATCATTAAATCCGTACTCAAAAAAAGAGGAGACCTGGTCGTAAAAGAGGGCCGATCCGGTAAACTGGTTTCCGATGATGTTCTGGCAAAGAATAAGCGTGTTTCCTTTTTTCAGATAAGAGACAAGGCCCGCCACCTTCCCGTTCTTTTCATAAACAAAAACCCGCAGAGGCAAAAAGAGCAGCAGGTAGTAGTCCCGAATGAAAAAAAGCATGGCCGCCAATATGGAATACCGGATATTCTTTCTGTAGTTGGCTTCGACCAGAAGCTTAAACACCTGACAGGAAAAAAGAAGTTTTAGAAAAACGTGATGATCGGGAATCATCCGTTTAGTGATTTTCTGCTCCTGAAATAGCTTGAGGTTCTTCCGGTATTTCCAACGGATCTTGGAGTTTCCGAAGGAGTTCATGTGATCCTCCATGTCTTGGTATTTGGATAGATCAAGGCCATACCAGTATTCATCATCCAGATGAAAAAATTTAAACCATGAGAGCCAGATGCCAACATGCACATAAAAAATTTTGTAGAGAAGATAATGGATCGGAAAGAGGAGCCTGTTTTTCAGCCGCCATATCTTTAGGGGAGAGTGCTTTGTCAGAAGAAGCGCGTATGGACAGGAAAAGAAAAGCGTTACGATGAGCTTCACCCCGATGAAGAGGGGAAACAAAACCACCATAACCGGCAGAATCAGAATCAAGGTCAAAAACCCCATGACGCCATGAAAACATTCGCCGGTATGGGGATAGAGGTCCATGATCAACCGATTGGTATGAATGTCAGGAGCCGGATCGTTCGCGTTCCCGTATCTCGTGTGTAAAGAGGCGCCAGTTAAGAGCGACGTCGTTATCATGGGGTCCAGTCTCATTTTCTTATCATCGGATCATTTTTCAAAAACAAGCAGATTGTTCTTATGCCAATCCCCTTGAAATCACTATAGTCACAGATCGAATTGGATGTCCTTTTTTTATCAACCGGCACAATAAAAGTCAAAGTTTATATTGTTTTTTAATTTCTATTGCATCTTGCCGCCGATCGTTTAATAGTTGGACCGTTTATCGATGCCGTAACGCCATTTTTTTAAAAAAAAGGCACCTATT
>JAGVHJ010000003.1 GCA_020056645.1 Desulfobacterales bacterium | reverse complement strand
TCTTCCGATCTGACCCCGCCCGAGGATCGCCAGGCCATTATCAGCTATATTTCAGAGTTTGATGAGGTCGTCATCGCCGAGGCGGTCCGGAAAGAGTTGGAAAGAAAGGGGCAGATTTTTTTTGTTCATAACAACATCAACACGATCTACGACATTGAGGAGCACCTGAACAAGATCGTTCCCGAGGCGAGAACAGCGGTCGTCCACGGAAGGATGGACGAAAAGGAGCTTGAAAAATCCATGTTCCGCTTCATCAACCGGGAGGTCGATATGTTGGTCTGCACCACCATCATCGAGTCAGGCATCGACATCCCCTCGGCCAACACCATGTTCATCAACCGGGCCGACCGGTTCGGCCTTGCCCAGATGTATCAGTTGCGGGGACGAATCGGAAGATGCGGAGAACAGGCATACGCCTACCTTTTCATTCCCAGCGACAGCCCTCTGGGAAAGGATGCGAAAAAGCGGCTCAAGGTGCTTATGGAACATAGCGACCTGGGGAGCGGATTCCAGATCGCCATGAGCGATCTCCAGATCCGGGGAGGGGGAACGGTCCTTGGCGCTTCCCAGTCCGGTCACATCGCGGCCATCGGCTACGACATGTTTTTACAGCTCATGGAGAATGCCGTGGCCGACCTGAAAGGGGAACCGATCCTCGAAAAGCTCGACCCGGAAATCAACGTGAGTCTCTCCTGTTATATTCCCGAAGGGTATGTCCCGGAAATCGACCAGCGGCTCCATATCTACCGCCGCCTTTCCCGTATGACGGAACTGAAGGAGATCACCGATATCAAGGATGAACTGGTCGACCGGTATGGCCCCCTTCCCGAAGAGGCGGGCAACATGCTGCTTAAAATCATGCTGAAGGTTCTTGCCGTAAAGGCCGGTGTGAAAAAGATAGACCTTTCCGGCGTCAGCCTAATCCTCTATTTTTCGGCCCTTCATCAGAAAAATCCCCATGGGATGATCGATTTGATTTCCAGACATCCGAAAAAGTACCGCTTCTCTCCGGATCAGGTGTTGACGGTCACCCTTTCGGGAACCCATGTGAGCACAATGTTAGGGCAGGCCAAAAATATCTTGAAAGAAATCGCTCAGCATGTTAACCCTTGAAATATTTTGGTATATTTTTCGAACGAAAGAAGCGCCAAACGATCAACCAGATGGTTTACGCCATGACTTAAGGATCCAACTATGCGCAAAAAACCCCTGAAAGCCGCCTTTATCAGCCACAAATGGATTCTAACGGTTATCATCGGCGGTTGTTTGATGGCTGGCGCGGGCTGCTCCGATGTGCAGAAAGAGGAAGGGACGGAAAATCTGATCACCTGCGATGACAGGGTTGTCACGGTGTCTGATTATAATAAGGTGCTGGCCGTGGCTAAAGCCTCCTACTCCTTTGAGATGATCCAGGATAAAAAGGCGTTCAAGGCCATCAAAATCACCATACTGAATCAGCTGATCGAAGAGATGGTTCTCCTGAGAATGGCCGAGGAGAACAAGGTATCCGTGTCGGATGAGGAGCTGACGGCGGCGATTGATGTCATCCGCGAGGATTACCCGGAGGAGGAGTTTAAAAAGGCCCTGCTTGAAAACGTGGTGTCATACGAGGTGTGGGAAAAACGGTTGAAGAAGCGCATCCTGATGGAAAAGGTGGTGAAGACGGTTCTTGACCCCCAGGTGACGGTGACCGACGAAGAGGTGATGCGATATCTGAAGACGATGGAAAACAAGGGAAAAACCGGAGAGGACCAGACGGCGCGGAAACCAGATAGGCCGGATAATGACCAGATAGTGATGGAACTCAGGCGGAAAAAGATGGAAGAGACCTACAAGAATTTTATTATGGAGTACAGGGATAAATACAAGATCGAAATCGACGACGCCCAATGGTCGAAAATTATCGGTGATTAAAAAAGGTGAGGATGACACATGAAACAAGGCCGATCAGTGACGTTGACCGGAGCTTCTGATTCTTCCCAGGTGGTGAAGATCGGTATTTTGACGATGCTGTCTTTTATGATCGCTTTCAATCCCCTTCCGGACCCGGCCCATGGCAAAGAGGTCGTGGACCGGATCGTGGCCGTTGTCAACGACGACATCATCATGCTTTCCGAGCTTGAAAAGGCGATTATTCCTTATAAGGAACAGATTATCTCCCGTGACCTTGAGGAAAAAGAGGCCGCGGGCCTTCTCTTTAATGTCCGCCAAAAGATGCTCGACAAGCTGATCGGTGAGAAATTGACGGACCAGGAAATCGAACGCTTGAAACTCTCCGTGTCTGAAAAAGAGATTGACGAGGCCATCGAACAGATAAAGAAAGCCAATTATCTCACCGATGAATCCTTAAGGGAGGCTCTCAAAACCGACGGTTTGACCATGATCGATTACCGCAAGGAGATCAAGGCCCAGATACTGAGGCCCCGGTTGATCAATTATGAGGTCAAGTCAAAGGTGATCGTAACGGACGAGGATATCGAGGCCTACTACCGGTCCCATCCGGAAAGATACGGGGGCGCCACCATGCAATACCATCTTCGCGCAATCATGATGAGCGTGGAGGATTCCGCTGGACCAGATGTCAAGGAGCGTAAACGGAAAGCCATCGAGGCTGTGCATCAACGCCTTGAAAAAGGAGAATCTTTTACCGCTATTGCCGGGGAGGTGTCGGATTCTGTTCTTTCGGCTGACGGCGGAAAACTGGGCGCATTCAAGCTGGAGGATCTCTCCCCCCTCTATCAGCAGTCGCTGAAAGGGATCAAGGAGGGTGGTCATACCGGTATTCTTGAGACCCCAAGCGGGTATCAGATTCTTTACGTGGAGAAAATCGCGGAGGAGCCGGGGAAATCCTTAAAGGAGGTGTCTGAGGAGATCTCCGGAAAATTGTACGAGGAGACGGTGAGCGAGAAATTCAACACCTGGCTTGAGGGGCTTCGGAAAAAATCGGATATCCGGATCATCAATTAATTAAAAAATTGGCTGTTTTCAAACCAGAATCGAGGGGAGTCAAAGCAGTCGATGGAAACGAAAAACGATAAAAGAGTTACATTTGGAAGATACCTGTCTGGTGTGAGGCTTGAAAAGGGGATTGAGCTTCCGGAGATCGCAAAACAGATCAAGGTGAATATCCATACCCTGCATCTGATCGAAAACGGCGACCATGAGAAACTGCCAGACCCGGTATTCACAAAAGGGTTTATCCGTGCCTATGCGGACGCCATTGGCGCGGATAGAGAAACCGTTCTATCCCTTTACAAGGAAAGCTACGCGCAATACCAGAACACCCTGAGAGCCGAGGCGGATCTGGTGGTGTATGGGAAGAAATTCTGGCTTCATCTTAGCGGGGCCTTGGGTCTTCTTCTGGTAGTCATGGGGGGCTCTTTTTTTTCCCTGACCGGCCCCGGCCTGTGGGGGGAAAAAGAGCTGGGGGTAGAAGCGTCCGGCCCGCTTGAAGCTGCGGAGACAACGCCCCTTCCTGACGGGGAAAAGGAGGCATCGGCTACGAAGGAAGAGACGCCCCAGCCTCCGGATGGGGCCGTGAACGCTCTTCCGGGGAAGACCGATGGCGTGACAGAGGAATCCGCCGAAGAGAAGGTCGGCATGATTTTTCTGAAAATAACAGCTGTGGAAGATACGAGGATCAAAATTATTATCGATGACGCCTCTCCTAGGGAACTCCTTTTAAAGAAGGGAGAGGTGCATGAGTTGAAAGCAAAAAAAAGATACAATATCCTCATCGGAAACGCCACGGGAATCAAGCTGGAGCTTAACGGAGAACCCGTTGATATTCCGGGCAAAAGCGGTCAGGTCGCCACCTTGATGCTTCCCTGATATCCTATTTTTTTTGACGCAGCGGTAAACGGGTTATGATTGAACGAAACAGCACGATTCTCACAGAGACCATCAAACGATTATTAAGACGAAACGCCATCACCCATCTCGCCAAGATCGTCAGTAAGACCCATGCCGCAGATCTGTCCCAGATATTTCGGGCGATCTCCCTGGGCGACCAAAAAAAAATTTTCCATTTGATCGATGATCCTGAAAAAAAGGCGTTTCTGTTTTCCGAGCTTGAGGGCAGCACCTTTCACGATTTAATCGAGGAACTGCCCATAGACGCCATCGTTGAAGTGATCGAGCATATGCCTGCCGATGATGCGGCCAACCTGATCGACCGGTTGCCCGAGGAAAAGTCCGCTCTTATTCTTGAGCAGATGAAGGATGCCGAGTCCACAGAGGTTGAGGATCTGCTCTGTTATAGCGACGGCACCGCCGGTCGTATCATGGT
>JAGVHJ010000190.1 GCA_020056645.1 Desulfobacterales bacterium | reverse complement strand
GGGGTGCCGGAGGTATTGATAATCAATTCAAGCTATTACTTAAATCACTCACCAAGCTCTATTCTACATGCGATTCCCCTGGTAAAACGCGCCGCTTCACCGCTGATATGGATGAAAAAAAGAGCCCATGCCGGATGGCGTTTTTGCGCCTGGCCGCTGGCCGTTTCACTCAAAGATCAGGGTCAGGATCAATGGTAAAAAGCAAAGCTCAACGCCGATGACGGTCATCATGAGAGTATCCTGAATAAAATAGGTATAGGCCATGAGCATAATCCCTGTGAAAAGAACAGACTGCTGGTGTCTCTTTTTCCCATAGCTAAAATATCCCATACCGATCATGCTAAAAAAGATGGAGGCGATAATGCCTCCTCCGGAGAATCCACCCCCCGCCGCAACCCCTTTCATTAATTGGTTGAGTTCGGGAATATTTTGAGGAATGCTCATCTCGGGGCTGATGCCGAACGACCTTGAGGGAGCCGTTCTTTTTTTTTCTTCATTCTGTTTCTGGAAAAAATGGAGCGATGCGGTTACAATCAAGAAAAGAACCAGCATCAGGAGGCCCGCCATTTTCCGATAGGAGCCCGTCTCTGCCGAAGCCGGTTGCACGGTTCTCATATCAAAATCGCAATATTTACAGATATCCCCATGCTCTTGCGGAATCTCACATCTTGGGCATTTGATCGTCCCCATCCCATGTTCCTTTTCAGGTCCAATAAATGTTTTTTTAAAAAGCGTGTAAGACTATTACATGGTTCTTCTCTCTTTGCAATCAGGGATGTCATACATGCAGGGGAGTCGCATTTGGGACGCGCCTCCTTCGGCCCTGCCGGGGGACAACCTTTTGAAAAGGTTGCCAAACATATCAAAATAAAGGTTCCATAACCACCATCCAAAAACCTCTTTGCCCCGCTTTTTAAAAGCGGGCCGAAGGCATTGATAATCAATTCAAGTTATGACTTAAATCACTCACCAAGCCCTATTCTACATGCGATTCCCCTGGTCTATACATGCTTATGGGGCTGCTTGCCGTGGCGGTGGACATGGTGGTGCTGATGGATGTGCAGTTCCTCATCCAGGTTGATCCTGCCGTTCTCCATGGTGTAGATGTGATCGGTCACCGACTGGATAAATTCGAGCTCATGGGAGATCACGATCCGGGCAAGGTTCAGATGGTTGAGGATATCAATGAGGCGGCTCTTTGTCCGGGCGTCGAGACCGGTTGTGGGTTCATCAAGAAGCAGGATCGACGGCTCCATGGAGAGAATAGTGGCGAGGGCCACGAGACGCTTCTCGCCTCCGGAGAGCTTGAAGGTGATCCGCTCCTCGAAATTCTCAAGACCTAAAAACGCCAGGGTCTTCCGTGAAATCTCGATGGCCTCTTCCCGTGTTTTTCCCTGGTTCATAGGGCCGAAGGCCACATCCTCCATAACGGTGGGGCTGAAAAGCTGGTCATCGGAATCCTGAAACAAGAGGCCGATCTTTCGCCGTACCGGAATGAAATCCCTTGGCTTCTCCACTTTTTTTCCAAAAACCTCGATGGTTCCCTGGTCCGGCTTGATCAACCCCATGATGAGATGGAAAAGGGTGGTCTTTCCGCTGCCGTTGGGCGCGATGAGGCCGAGTCTGTCCTGCTCCCGGAAGGTCAGGGAAAGGTCGTCCAGGACCGGCTGAGCGCTCCCCGGATAGCGGTAGGAAACACCGCTGATTTGAATCAGAATCGTATCGTTATGGGCCATACAGAGCCTCTCTCCAAAAAAAGGGTTCCTATAAAAAGCCCCATCATGGCGATGAAAAAGATCCAGTTGCGATAGGAGGGGGTGAATGTGTCCAGGCTGTAAAACCGGCCCCTGAATCCCCTTAAAATCATGGCCTGATGAACCCTCTCGGCCCGTATGGAGGCTTTGACAAAGAGCATGGCCACCAGATAGGCGTAAGTTTTATATGAATGGAGCGTGGTTGTGGGAGAGAAGCCGCGGATCTTGATGGCTGTTTCAAGCCGGTCGTACTCCTGTCCGATCACGAAAATATAGCGGTAGGTCATGAGAAGCAGGTGAACCAATTTGCCAGGAACGAAAAGGGCTTTCAAGGATTTCCCCAGGGTCGAAAGTCCCATGGTCGAAACCAAAGCCATGAAGAAGAGGAGAATCGCCAGAGACTTGAGACTGATCTGGGCGCAAAGAAGAAACCCCTCCCGGCTCCAGGCGAGAGGGCCGAACAGATAAACAGCTTGGCCCTCGTAGGTTAACGGAATCAAGAGCCATACGAAAACCAGAAACCGGACAAGAGAAAAGAGCCGCTTCAGAACATGGAAGAGATCAAGCCTGGCAAGAAAGACCAGTGCCAAAGATCCTGCAAGGGCAAAGGCCATAGCCCTGAAATCTTTCAGAAGGGCCGCCTCCATGGAGACAAGGATGGCCACGGCCACCCTGAAACGGGGGTCGATCCGGTGAATGATCGAATTTCCCGAGGCGAAGGGTTCCTCGATCATCGTTTCTCTTTCCTTGCCTGGAAATAGGCGGCAAGCCCCACCAACCCCAGAATGTACCCAATCCCCCCCATGATCTCTGAGAGGGAGGGATCTTTCTGGGGGTCGAGAAGCCGGTTGAGTGTTTCATTCATAGAGGCCATCTTTTTATCGAGGGCCTCTTCCACAATGGCCGAGACCTCTTCCCGCGTCAGGCAATCGACTCGCTCCGAGGGGAGGGACGAAAGTCCGACCCGCGCCGGTGATGGCGGCGCAACATCCGGCGCCGCTTTTTCGCCGGTCGCCGTTTTTTGATGGGAACCCGTATCCTGACCCACCAGATCGTCCAGGGGAACCGTCCACTCGCCCTGATGGCCCATGCCCGCTTTCAGCACGATCTTCATGGCTGTTTGTTTCGGGATGGTGAAGGAGAAGGCTCCCTTTTCATCGGTCTTTCCCTCTAGGAGCTTTTCACCATTCAGGTCCACCACCTCCACCGGGGCCTCCTTGGCGGGTCTGCCGCCGTGGAATTTACTTTCCGAATGAACCGTATTCCCGTCAACCCAGGCGAACACGATCACCTTATGGGCATAGAGCGGCCCCGCCTGAACCATCAACAAAAACGCCGCCGCCCATCCAATAACACCAATTCCATTCATCTTTTTTTTCATTTCACATACCCCGGTAACATTTCCGGACGGACCTTCCGGATGAACATCACGGAAAACGCCGTGACAATTCCCTCGATCACCATGACCGGAAAATTGGCTCCCACAATCAGGCAAACCATTTCAAAAAAACTCTCTTCCGTGAAAATCAGCGACGCGCCAAGAAGCAGGCCGGAAAAGAGCACCGACAAGAATCCGCTTAAAGCGGCGGCGGTGGCGGCGATCCGCGGGGCATTGAATAGCATCCTGGAAAACAGATAGTATGAGATCACGGCGGGAAGCGCCATGATGACGGTATTGACCCCCAGGACCGTTAGGCCTCCAAACTGAAAAAAAACCGCCTGAAGGATCAGGGCCACAAGAATAGCAGGGAACGCCGCCCATCCGAGCATGAGTCCCAGGATGCCGTTTAAGATCAGGTGGGCCGACGAAACACCGATCCGCACATTGATGAGGGAGGCCACGAAAAAGGCGGAAGAGAGAATCCCCACCTCCGCGACTCTCTCGTAATTCATTTTTTTCAAGCCGACCGCCGTGCCCGCGATGGCGATCACGCCGCCCGCAGCGAGCATCTGGGCCGACAGAACCCCTTCTGAAACATGCATGAAAGAGGCCCCCCTTTATTTCAGGTCGTGAAAGAGAACCCAGATGACCGCGCCCAGTTCCACATCTTTATCTTGCCCCTCATGCTTCAATTTATAATCGGCGGTGCTCAGGGCCGAAAATCCCCACCAGCCGGAGATGGGAGCGGCATAGGTGAACACCCCGTTCTGATCGGCTTTAACCGCCTGGGTGACCATGTAGTCCGTGGGGGCCTTGATCCTTCCATCCACATTATAATATTCGATTTCGACCTGGGCATAGGGAACGGGTTTGCCATCCAGCTTGACCACTCCCTGGAACACATTTCCCGCATATTGGCCAAAGGGTTTCGAGAGGGGGACGATCTCGGTCTTTAGGCCCGCCTCCTGATCCCATCCCTCGTCGTCGCCAAAGGCCGCGACCACGCTCTTGGTGTAGTGGATGATGAAACAATCCTCCGCAGGCTCGAAATAGGGGGTTGGTTCCATGACGAACATGTATATTCCGGGGCGGGCCACCTTGTAATCAAGAGACCATGCCATCCCTTCCATGACCTTGGTCTCCTTGAGACTATGTGCGAGATCGTTTTTTACCCCATTGGCCACGACAAAAACCGCCTTGGGTTTCACCAGATTCATTCCCTTCATCTCGTGCGGATGGGAGAAGGAAAGCGTCGCCTGAAGGGTTTTCGGGTCCGCCTGCATGACCATGGAATCGGACGGGATCACCATTCCGAAATGGGCGAACGAGAGGCTCGAACACCAGATGGAGATGCTGAGCGCCATGATCAATTGATGCCTTTTTACCATTTTTCAATCCTCCGATAAAAAAAAACCACGATTCAACATGCGCCTTCATGGCACAGATTACCTTCGTGGTCAACGTTATAAAAATTTGAATTTGTTGGTTAAAAAAAACTTTTATCGGGCTTCTTGCCCGAATTTTGTGAGAGAGAGCCTACTAAAGGGCGGCGCCGAAGTCAATAAAAGAGTTGAATTGACTCAGCCCTCTTTTTGGCTTACTATTCAATCAATGTTTAAATGTTACTATTCAGTATAGCCTTGCTTTGGTGGCAAAAAGGCCCTTTTGTGAAGTGACATTTACTTTTTTTCCGATGAGAGATTCGAAGACTTTTTGTGCTAAAACTGGCAAACGGTTTGAGGCCTTTAGGCCTTTGTTTTCGCCAGTTCAGCAAAAAGCCAAGAAGCTCCCGAAAAAAATAGGGAACGAACAAAACGG
>JAGVHJ010000166.1 GCA_020056645.1 Desulfobacterales bacterium | reverse complement strand
GGGGAGGATATCAGCCCCGAGAGTTTGATGCACCAGTATGCCGTTGGTAGCGAAAAAATTTCGGTCGATGCGGTGGTCAGTATCCTCAAAAAAACAAATCACAAAGCCAAATCCGTCAAGATCGACGTCAAGAATATCAAAAAATTCACCAAATCGATGCCCCTATTGAGCTGGGATAAAGAGGGCGAGCCGCTTGTCATCATCGCGATCAAGGAGGATAAAACCTTAATTCTTCGGGATCAGAAAAACATCCTGGTGAGTGACGACGAATTCGCGTCGTTTTGGAGCGGCGTCTGCGTATTATCAAAAAAGATATTTTCCGTCACGGATGAAAACCAGCCGTTTAGCCTGTTATGGTTTATCCCGCAGTTGCTGAAAGAGAAAAGCGTTTTTAGAGATGTGGCGATTATTTCGGTTATTTTGAACTTAACGGCCCTATCGGGCCCCCTCTATTTCCAGTTGCTCATTGACAAAGTATTGACCCATCATAGTTACACCACTCTGAAAGCATTATCTTTCGGCTTGTTGATCGTGATCCTCTTCGAGGTGTTTTATAATTTTTTGAAAAAATATTTGTTAATCTATGCGACGCGAAAAATTGATTTTCGTTTGGAAAAGAAAACGTTTCAACATCTTTCGTCCCTGCCCATCGATTTTTTTGATGTCAATCCCTCCGGCGTGCTGCTGAAGCATATGCAACAAACAGGCAAGATCCGGGGGTTTCTCACGGGTAAAATCTTTTTGACCGTCATCGACTCGACCAGCCTCTTTCTTCTTATTCCATTTTTATGGATGTACAGCGCGCATCTGACAGGGGTCGTTATTGCATTTTCGTTGACGATCGGCCTTCTGCTTGCCGTGGCCGCTCCTTTTTTTAAAAAGAAATTGACCAAACTCTATATGGCCGAGGGCGAGCGGCAAGCCAACATGGTGGAGATGATCACCGGCATGCGAACCGTCAAATCGCTTGCGATTGAACCCACTCAGATTAAAAAATGGGATCAATTGACCGGTCAAACCACACTGCTGGGCTTCGATGTGGGTAACTTCTCAAACAATATCCAAAGTTTTTCGATGTTTATGCAAAAAGCGCTCGTCTTGGCCATTCCCTGGCTCGGGGCGGATCTGGTATTTGACGGTACGATGAGCGTGGGCGCTCTGGTGGCGTTTAACATGTTGTCCGCCCGGGTCTCTGGTCCGCTTGTGCAGCTGGTGACCATCATCAGCGATGCTCAGGAGATTCGTCTCTCCATCGAAATGCTCGGAAACGTCATGAATGCCCGGCCTGAAAGGCTTGGAAACGCTCGGGGCCTGATGCCGCTCGTTCGCGGGAACATCGCTTTTCAAAATGTAACATTTCGATATCCTGGGTCCAATACCGACGCGCTGTCAAACTGCACCCTCGCCATTGGGGCGGGTGCATCATTGGGGGTCGTCGGAAAAAGCGGGTCCGGCAAGAGCACGCTCGCCCGGATCATTCAGGGCCTTTATATCCCTCAGGTGGGCCTCGTTCAGATCGACGGATTGGATATCCGGGAGATCGATTTACCCCATTTGAGAAAGAGTATCGGCATCGTTTTGCAGGAAAACTACTATTTCAGGGGAACGGTCAGAGAAAATATCGCTCTGACAAAACCGCAGGCCACATTTGAAGAGATCGTGACGGCCTCCATGCTTGCCGGAGCGGATGAATTCGTTAAAAAATTGCCGCAAGGCTATGACACGATGCTGCGCGAAAACGCCTCCAACCTTTCGGGCGGTCAGAAACAGCGGCTCGCCATTGCCAGGGCGTTGTTGACAAATCCTTCCGTCATGATCATGGATGAGGCCACAAGCGCTCTTGATGCCGAAAGCGAAGCCATTGTTCAGGAAAATTTAACCAAAATCGCACAGAATCGAACGATGATCATCATCAGCCATCGGCTCTCCATACTATCCAACTGTTCGAAGATACTCATTATGAATGAAGGCAAATTCATCGATTTGGGCAGCCATGACGAATTGATGCCGCGATGCGCTATCTACAGGGATCTTTGGCTCAGACAAAACAAACATTTGCTTGTTCAGCGGGACAATCAAAAACAACTGACGGAGAAGACTCAGCATGCAAAATAGCGATGGTTCGGATTCTGTCGTGAACGCGTCTGACAAGAAAGACACGGAACATGAGGGGAATAAAACAGAAGGGGGGACTCTCGAGAAAAGAGGAGAGACGGGGCCTCGCCCGCCGGTTTCGCCTCCATCGAATGACAAAAAGCCGGGATGGCTACCCACGTGGTTCAAAAAAAATGGACGCACTTCCACGGATGTAGGGTTCAGGGATGATTTCACCGAGGTGGATGAATATCGATTGCCCCTCTGGGCCAAAGCCTCGCATATCTTTTTGACCTCGTTTATCATCATTATTATTGGATGGGCATGCATCGCCAAGATCGACAAAATTGTAAAGGCTCAGGGGAAGTTTGTAACCACCGGGCAGGAAATCGTTATCAGGACGCTGGTGGACTCCATTGTGGAAAGTATGGACGTTCACATCGGACAAGTGGTTAAAAAAGGCCAGAAAATTCTCACACTCGATCCGACCTTCACGAACTCCGATCTGAGCCAGATTAAGATCAAAATTGAAAACGCCAAAGCGATTATTTATCGCATTCAGTGTGAATTGAATAATGAGACATATAAGATTCCACAAGAAGATCCGTATGGCATTCAGATGCTTCAGTACAATATTTTTAAACAGCGCACATCGGAATTCAACTCCAAGCTCAACTCTTTTGATATGCAGATATCATCCGCAAACGAAGCGTCACGATCAGCCTCCGCGCAACTGGTCGAATTGAACAAGCAAATTGAATACGCCGATCAAATCCGGAAAATGCGTAAGGAGGTGTTCGAGGCGGGGTATGATACAAAATTAAATCTTCTTCAAGCGGAAAACGAATATTCCACCTATAAAAATCAGGCGGAAATGCTCCAAAAAACAATCGCCGAAAGCAATTATGCCAAACAACAGGTTGAATCTGAAAAGAATGTTTATATCAATAATTGGAAAAAAGACCTGACCACGGAACAAGCTCAGTATAAAAACGAGCTGGATACGAATATGGAGCAACTTTCGAAAGCGGAAAGGTTGTCGCAACTCGTCGATATCACGGTCCCTCAAGAGTGCGTCGTGCTGGAAATTGGTAAAATTTCAATTGGTTCCATAGCCAAAACAGGGGAGGCGCTGATGACGTTGATCCCCTTAAATGAACCGATTGAGGCCGAAGTCCATATCGCCCCCAAGGATATCGGCTTCATCCGGCAAGGGGACACCTGTAAAATAAAAATAGACGCCTTCCCCTTTCAAAAACATGGCGGGTTGGCCGGCGTTCTCAAAAGCATCGGCGAAGATACCGTGTACGATGAGGCGCGACGGAATGAAGGGCCATTTTATCTCGGCAGAATTACACTGAAGTCGGAAAAATTAAAAAATGTGCCCGAGGACACCCGGTTGATGCCAGGCATGTCTCTCGCCGCTGAAATTGTCGTTGGGCAACGAACCGTCATCTCCTATTTGCTCTACCCGATGATTTCGGTTTTTGATGAAAGTATTCGAGAACCGTGAGTAAATTATTTTACCTAGTGCCCGAACGAAAGCCATGATTTTTTTTCGAGTTCAAGAAAGGCGAAAATTTTAACCGCATGAATACATTGAAATATTTCGAGGATTAAAATTTGAGCCTGACGCGGAAATCGGGAAAAAAGAGGGCTTTTGTTCAGGCGCTACCGAATGGGAATGGGTGGGTTGATATGAAGATATATGCGACGTTTGTGGTTTATTGCTGCCTCTGTTTGCTTTGTCCAGCTATTTCCAAAGCAGGCGCTGCGCGATACACGATTGGGCAGGCTGTTTCCGCCGGTCTCGAGGCGAATCCCGGCGTGGCGGCCGCCAATGAAATGGTTTCTCAAGCGCGACTGAACGTAAAGGCGGCGCGGGGATATTTTCTGCCCTCCTTCACGCTACAATCCTCGGTCTCTAGATATTTTCAGAGCGGGGACGTGGTGTCCGTTGATAATGTCGACCGGAAAATGTTAAGCAATCAACTGGCCGTATCGCAAACGCTCTTCTCCGGATTTGCAATCGTCAATAATTATGCAAAGGCGAAAATCCAAACCGACGCTGAAAAAGCCAGGCTCGACCAAGCAAGACTGGAGTTGATTTATAGTATTCAGCAAGATTTTCTCCAGCTTTTAAAGTCGCGAGAAGATCTTGACACGGTGAACAATGAACTTGAACGCATCAGGTCCCAACTTGACGCATCAAGGGTTTTTTATAAAGCCGGCTTCAGCCCTCTTGGAGATGTCCTTAAAAATGAAGTGGAGCTTTCAAGGGCGGAAACCGACAAAATCAAGGTTCTGAACAGCATCAAAAACTACTCGACACAACTGAATACCTATCTCGCCATACCCTTCGACGAAAAAATCGATTATGTTGGCGATTTGCATAAGCACAGCCCCGTTGTGCCTTACGATTTAAATTCCGCGATCGTCACCGCCCTTTCAAAACGTCCCGACCTGCTCCTTGCACGGAAGAGCGTCGAGATCGCCAAGAAAGAGGCCAAAGGCCTATCCGCGAAATATTATCCTCGCGTTACCTTGGATTATGCCAAAATACTCCAAAGAGATGATTATAAAAATTATTTCTATTCCGAATCGAAGCAGGAAATAGACACCATCGGTGTTAATCTGCAATGGAACCTTTTTGACGGTGGCAACACAACCTATTCGTATAAAGGGGAATTGAGGCATATCAAGGCCCTGGAGAAGCAGCTTGACAATCAGATCTCCGGAGCGAAGGCTATTATTCTCAAAGCGTTTACAGACATTGAAGATGCGAAAAAATTAATCGATGTCGCCTTGCAGGCAAGAAAAAACGCCCTGGAAAATTATAATTTCGCCGCCGCGCGCTATAAAATAAAAATCGGAACCATTAACGACCTGCTTGATGCGCAATACTCTCTAACACGATCCGAGTCCGATATTGGGAATGCTTACATGCAATACCATATTGCAAAGGCCGCGCTCTTTTACAATATCGGCGTTGAAAATTTTGGATTAAATTGATTCCTCCGTTCAACTGTGAGATATATGAGCACGATTTTACCTAATTCCGCTATTTTTTTCGAACCGGACGGTTATCTCGGCAGAAACTCAAGGTCTTTGAGCGGACCGTTTAACACTCTGGTTCCCTGGTGTTGCAAGAGTGTGTTCTGGATTAGATG
>JAGVHJ010000467.1 GCA_020056645.1 Desulfobacterales bacterium | reverse complement strand
GAGGAAAAGGATCTTCGGGTCGATGTTTTCAGGGCCAGCGGCTCCGGAGGTCAGCATGTGAATAAAACCAGCAGCGCGGTCCGGATCACCCATATCCCCACCGGCGTCGTGGTTCAATGCCAGCAGGAGTCCTCCCAGCACCGGAACCGGGAGATCGCCATGAATGTGCTCAAGTCCAAGCTCTATCAACTGGAAAAACAGAAGCAGGACCAGAAACTCCAGGAGATGCACGACAGCAAGGATGATATCGCCTGGGGCAGCCAGATCCGTTCCTATATTCTCCATCCCTATCAGATGGTGAAGGACCATCGAACCGACTTCGAAACCGGCAACACGAAAAACGTTCTTGACGGCGGTATCGATTCCTTTATCGAAGCGGTTCTGCTTTCCGACCGGGACAAAAAACGGGGGGGGCGGGCATGACGCCCATGGAGATCTTGCGGGAATTTTACGATCCCGACTCCCGGCTTTTTCACATTCTTGTCACCCACAGCCGCATGGTTTCGGAAAAAGCGATCCAGGCCGCCGCCCACGTGAGCCACCTAAAACCAGACCTTGAATTCATCCGGGAAGCGGCCATGCTTCACGACATCGGCATCTTCCAGACACAGGCCCCTGGAATCGGGTGCCATGGGCCACACCCTTATATCCTCCACGGATATCTGGGTGGAGAAATTTTGAACAAAAAAGGTCTCCCCAGACACGCCCTGGTGTGCGAACGCCACCCCGGAGCGGGGATTTCAAAGGAAATAATCGTAGCCCACTGCCTTGACCTTCCCGCAAGGGACATGAGACCCCAATCCATTGAGGAGAAGATCATCTGCTATGCGGATAAATTCTACTCAAAAACACCGGAGTCGCTCCATGTGGCAAAGCGCGTGCCGGATATTATCCGGATGCTTTCATCCTATGGCGAGGAACAGGCTCAGACCTTCCAATCGTGGCTGATCCTTTTTGGCGAAAAGACCGATGGTTGATGAATTCGATCTGATCGAAAAACTCCTTTCCCGCTCCCGGCGCCTGAAACATCAGGGGGCGCTAATCATTCCCCCCGGAGATGACGCCGCCCTTCTTTCCAGCATCGCACGGCCGGTGATCACCACCGACACCCACCGGGAAGGGGTCCATTTCCGCACCGAGTGGCAGAGACATCAAGAGATCGGGAAAAAAGCAGTGGTCATCACATTAAGCGATCTTGCGGCCTCCTTTGCAACGCCCGTAGCCCTCTTTGTCAATCTCTCCCTTCCGGGCCATGTGACGCTTGAAAATGCAGATGCCCTTTATGATGGAATATTTGAGGCTCTGGATCAATACGGCTGCGCTCTAGGAGGGGGTAACATCTCACGGGCAGGAGAGCTTTCCCTCGACATGTTCGCCATCGGTGATTGTTACAGCGGCTATTATCCGGCCCGGTCTGGAGCCCGGTCCGGCGACGGCCTTTATGTGTCGGGCCCCATCGGAAAGGCCAAGGCCGGTTTACTGGCCCTGATTCACAACGACCCTGATTTCCCGGAGCTGGTCCGGGCCTTCAAATTTCCAGAAGCGAGATTCGATGCAGCCAAAATCCTTTATGCCCATGGGGTCCGGTGCGTGATGGATCTGAGTGACGGCCTTATCGGCGATGCCTCCCATATGGCCCGCGCCTCTTCCGTCACCATCACTCTTGATCCAGCAGCCCTTCGCCTTCCCCCTGAATTGACCCTTTTTTCACGAAAATACAACCTATCGCCGGAAAAAGTGGCCTTTGAGGGTGGTGAAGAGTATGAACTCTTGTTCACCTGCACTCCCGACGTGTTCGCGAGAATCGAAAACCAACTGCCCTCCGCCTTCCAAGTGGGAATCGCGGCTCCCTTTTCAGAAACCTATCTGATTCAGCCCTTTCCAGAGATCTCATCCTTTCAGCATGGAAAAAAATCCTATTGACACATCAATTCCAGGCGATATGGTAGAGACTTTTTATCAGGAAATGAAGGAAAAAGGAGCGCCCTCCATGAGACTGTTCGACAGCCATTGCCATATAGATGATCCATGCTTTGAAAAAGACCTTGAATCGGTTTTCGAGCGCATGGAAGCGGCGGAGGTACGAGCCCTCATGATCGCGGGAGTGACCCTGAATACCCTCCAGAGGGCGCTTGCCATCGCCGACAAAAGAGAAAACGTTTTTGTTTCGGCGGGCATACATCCCCACAACGCCGCATCCTGTTCGGAAGAGATGCTGGAACAGATGAAACTGCTTGCCCAAAACCCCAAGGTCCGCGCCTGGGGGGAGACCGGCCTCGATTTCAACCGCATGTTCTCACCGGAAAAGGATCAGGAGAAGTGGCTTATCCGGCAGATCGAGACAGCGGCCGGGTTAGCGCTTCCGTTGATATTTCATGAACGGGACTCCAACGGCCGTTTCATTGACATTCTCAAAGCCCATTTCAACCCGGAGAGCAGGGGCGTGGTCCACTGCTTCAGCGGCACGAAAAAAGAGCTTGAGACCTATCTCTCTTTGGGCCTCTATATTGGCATCACCGGCGTTCTCACCATAAAAAACCGGGGGGTCGAGTTAAGAAAGCTCGTCAACTATATTCCCGACGATCATATCCTCATTGAAACCGACGCTCCCTACCTGACCCCCGCACCCCAGAAAAATCAAACCCGGCGAAATGAACCGGCCTTTGTCCGGTCAACATTTTTAAAACTCGCTGAAATAAAGAACGAACATCCGGGGATTCTGGCGGAGAAATTGTGGCTCAACACCTGCCGGTTGTTTAATGTAACCCCCTTCTAATTCCAATTCGTCTTCAAGCGTCGCCCGTGGTGAGTGCGTCGCCCTGGTGTCATATTGAACCCAAAATGGAATAGGGAGGGATCTCCTTCCCGGATCATCGAACACGTTGCCCCAAATTATACCTTTTTGTCTATTGCAGATCCATTATTTTACAATTTTGTATATTGTTATTCCAAACAATTAAATAAAAAATTATACAACATATTGTTTTTAATATTAAAAATATAAAATAACCCATATGGCCCAACGTTTGCTTTTCAGGTAGCCAGGAAGTAGAAACATATTTAACATGATAACCAGGAGGATAAAAGACCATGAAAGCAAAACCCTTACTCTTGACAGGAATCGTATCCATGACGCCCGCGTCCCTTGCCTTTGCGGAAGAGGGAGTCTTAAATACCGGAGATACCGCGTGGATTATTGTCGCCACGGCGCTGGTCATGATGATGACGCCGGCGGGCCTCGCCCTTTTTTACGGAGGGATGTCACGCTATAAAAATCTCCTGAACACATTCGCCATGACCTTCGTGGCCTATTGCCTGGCAAGCGTCATCTGGGTTGCATGGGGATACTCCCTTTCCTTCGGCTCCGATGTTCATGGGGTTGTGGGCGGATTGGACTATCTTTTTCTCAAAGGGCTGACCATCACCAGCCTCTCGGGGAGCATTCCTTCCTACGTGTTCGTCATGTTTCAGATGACATTCGCCTGTATCACTCTGGCCTTGGTGCTGGGATCGGTGGTGGATCGGATGAAATTCTCCTCCTGGATTCTTTTTTCCATTCTATGGATCACGGTGGTCTATTGCCCCATCGCCCACTGGGCGTGGGGCGGAGGATGGATGGGGAAAATGGGAGCGCTGGACTTTGCGGGTGGAACCGTTGTGCATATCAATGCTGGAGTGGCGGGCCTGGTGGTCTCCCTTGTCCTGGGGAAACGGATCGGTTACGGCAAAGAGGCGATGTTTCCATCAAGTGTCACGTTGACCGCACTTGGGGCAGGGCTGCTGTGGTTCGGATGGTTCGGATTCAACGCGGGAAGCGCTCTTAAAGCGGATGGGATTTCCGCTTCGGCCTTTATGGTGACCAACACATCCGCAGCCATCGGAGCCCTCTCCTGGATGGCAGCGGAATGGATACACAGCCGGAAGCCAACGGTTCTGGGTCTTGCATCGGGAGCTGTGGCGGGTCTTGTGGCCATCACCCCCGCCGCCGGGTTCGTCGACCTCAACGCGTCGCTTCTGATCGGTCTTGTTTCAGGGGCCATGGGTTTTTTCAGCGTGGCGGTTATGAAAAAGAAGCTCGGCTATGATGACTCCCTTGACGCCTTCGGCGTTCACGGGGTCTGCGGAGTATGGGGAGCCCTCGCCACGGGACTATTTGCAAACCCATCCATCACCGGAACCGCGACAGGACTCTTTTACGGAAATCCGCGACAGGTGTGGATTCAGATTGTTTCCATCATCGGAACGGCCCTCTTCACAGGGGTGGCCACATTCATCCTGATTCATCTGACAAAAATGGCCACCGGCGGAATCCGGGTTGAAAAAGAGGCCGAAATCCTGGGGCTTGACACCGCCATTCATGGTGAACGAGCCTTTGAAATCGACCGGTAACCCATTGAATTCAGATAAAATCTGCCTTGAGGGGGCCATGACGGAAAGGGCAGGCCCAGCACCCCAAGCGCGACGTCATGGGAGGTGCGCATTGTCAACTATAAAAAGACGGTGCGCCCGCCCCGTTTCTCACTTTTTCCGACCGATCATTGATGCATGTGGCGATTTTTCTCCTTGCCTGTTCCTAAAAATTCCTTCATAACCCAATTTATTTTCCATAGGAGCGCCATATGAAGAACCCAATCCCCTATCCGGAATTTTTACCAGCCGCATTCCTCAGACACACCTATGTCCAAACCATCCTGGCCAGCAGCCGCATACGCCGAGCCAGACGGAACCCGATGGTTGAACATGAAAAGGAAACTATTCTGGAAGTGGGGGAAGGAATCCGGCTTCAAGGTTTTTTTTCCCGGCCAAAAAATTCAAAAGGGGTCGTGATTCTTATCCACGGGTGGGAGGGGAGCGCCACATCAACCTATATCCTGAGCACAGGCAAATATCTTTTCGAGAGAGAATACGCCATTTTTCGCCTCAATCTAAGGGATCACGGAGAGAGTCACCATTTGAACACCGGACTTTT
>JAGVHJ010000357.1 GCA_020056645.1 Desulfobacterales bacterium | reverse complement strand
TCCCCACCTTTTCAAGAGTACCCTCCTGGAGAAACCGGAGGAGTTTGACCTGAATGTTTTTGGGAAGGTCCGCCACCTCGTCCAGGAAAATGGAGCCGCCGTCCGCCAGTTCGAACCGTCCCTTCTTGTCCCGGATCGCCCCTGTAAATGCGCCCTTCACATGGCCAAATAGTTCACTTTCGATCAATCCTTCGGGAAGAGCCCCGCAATTAATGGGCACAAAAGGGCCGTCGCTTCTTGGGCTTTCGTTATGAATGGCCCGGGCGACCAATTCTTTTCCGGTTCCGGTTTCTCCGCTGATATGGACAGGGGCCTCATACTGGGAGACATCCTGAATCAGTTCGAACACTTGAAGCATCTTGTAGTCTCTTCCGATGATGCCTGAAAAATGGGTCTCTTCCCCGAAAATCCGCTTGAGTTTTTTCTCTTCGGTCCGGTCCCGGAGAGAGGCGACCACTCCCTTCACCACACCGTCCTCCGAGGTCATGGGAACGATGGTCATCTGAAAATCTTTCCTGACCCCGTCCTTGTTCCGGTGCATGATGGTCCGCTTCTCTTCATCGAAGGTCACTAGGTTCTCAGGCCCGCAGAAGGAGCATGCCGCGCCGCAGAGATGGGGGGAGAAGACCTCATGGCAATCTTTGCCGATGGCCTCTTCTGGAACAATGCCTGTGAGCATGGCGGCGCCTTTGCTGAAGAAGAAGATCCGCCGGTTCAGATCGTGGGCGATGATCGCTTCGGGCAGGCTGTTCAGGATCAGATCGAAATTTTTTTTCTGTCTCGCGAAGGCGGTGTAATATCCCCGGTTAAAGAGATCCTCCACGAGATGCTTCACGGTTTCCGCGCAAGAGAGGAATGCCTGCTCCAGGTTATCCGAGGCGCTTCCGGAGGTTAAGGGATCATCCACGCCCCAATCCACCACCGCAGGCGCCCCATCGAGAACCGGGCACTTTTTTTTCGCGTCATGGCAAAGGGTGATCACCATATCGAACCGGCAAGGGGAGAGATCGGATAGATGTTTGGGCCGGGCGCTCTCCATGGAGAGGCCGAAGCGGGCCATCACCTGGGGCACCAGAGGATGTATTGTGGATGCAGGCGCGGTTCCCGCGCTGAAAATTTCAATGCCTGGGGGCGCGATTTCCCGTGCAAAGCCTTCGGCCATCTGGCTTCTTATCCTGTTTTCCGTGCAAATAAAGAGAAGCTTTCCGCTGTTCATGTGTCGTTGTTCCGATTCAGCATTTATAACTAACCGAATTTATATATAAAAAAAATAGAGTTCCGCTCCAATTTTTCATTTGTATTAAAATTCCCTGATTAAATCAACCCTATTCATATCCTGACGGATGCCGAATCGGGAAAGAACAAAATCGTACCGCACCGGGTCTTGGAGATTGATTTTCCTGAAATTGGTAGTGATTTCAAGGGCGGTGGCGAGACCCGCATCGCTTCTTCCTGTCAGACCCAGGGCCAGTGAAATTTGATGGATGTGGGTATCAAGGGGGACTATCAGCTTTTCACGGGGGATGGTCTCCCATCCACCCGGATCAACCTGGTCTTTCCGGACCATCCATCTTAGAAACAGATTCAGGCGTTTACAAGCGCTCTTTTTCCAGGGAAGGGAGAGTAAATGGCCCGGACTCCTCTCCCCGGTCAGCAGGTGCCCTGCAAAATAAACCATGGCCGGATGAAGGGTTTCGTGTTCCGGCCTCAGGCCTTCGGAGACGCATCGCTCAATGGAGCCGAACCGGTTGATCACCTGTTTGACGCCAGAGAGGAGGGCGCAAAGCGCGTCGGTCTTGGCGAACCGGTGACAAAAACCTTGAAAGAGACTTTGACATCGCTGGTTCTCTGTCTCCATGATAAATTCATAGGGAGATGCCCCCATGATGGCCAGGACGCCCTCAATGCTCCGGATGATTTGCGCGACCCTGCCGTAGGCAAGGGATGAGGCGATCAATCCAACGATTTCCCGATCCCTGAGCGCATCGTAGCCGTAGAGGAATTGTAAGGGATCGGGAGTGACCAGCTCCCGGCGGTTATATGTGTCATACAATTGATCCAGGGTTTTTCGAAATCGCTCTGGATGGCTGAAAAAAGGTTTTTGCTCCATGACAACCGGGGTATCAGGCCCAGGCGGTTTTGTCACGATGATTTTTTTCATGAAGCGCCCTCAACCCTCTTGACATTAAAATTACTTTTTCAATATACTCATCTATTTTTCTTGCTCATTAAATTCTTACTCTTCAGAGGCAGGTATCATGAAAAAGTTCATATTCTCAATTGGTCTCTTGTGTTCTCTTGTCGCAATCCTGATGGTGTCTGCACCGAACGCTTATGCCGAAAAAAAAACAAAAAAGCAGGTTCAAAAAGCCGCCGAGCCAAAAAAACCAGCCAATACCATCTCTAAATCGCCTTACATCGGTGCGATTGCGGTCGATGCGGCCACGGGTAAGGTCTTGTTCGAAGATAATGCCGATGGCAAGGGCTGGCCGGCCAGCATCACCAAACTCATGGATCTCCTGGTTCTCCTGGAAGCGATAGAGTCTAAACGGTTAAGCCTTCAGGATCAGGTTACGGTCACCGCCGAGGCGTCAAGAATCGGGGGTTCACAAGTTTATCTGAAGGAAAATGAGGTCTTTACGGTGGACGAGTTGCTCTATGCCCTTGTGGTGCAGTCCGCCAATGATGCGGCGGTCGCCTTGGCGCTCCATTTTGCTGGGAGCAAGGAGGCCTTTGTGGAACTGATGAATAAAAGGGCTCAGGAGCTCGGTATGAAAGAGACCGTGTTTCATTCGGTTCATGGCCTTCCTCCGGGGAAGGATCAGTCTCCAGATGTTTCCACCCCGCGGGAGATGTCCATCCTCTGCCGGGCCTTATTGAAATATCCGGATACATTACGTTATACCGCCACCAGGGAGCACACCTTCAGGCCCAGCGCCAAGGAGCCCTTTATCATGCGAAGCCACAACCATCTGTTGGGTAACATGGAGGGGTGTGACGGCCTTAAAACCGGCTACTTCACCGCCGCCGGTTTTTCCATCGCGGCCACGGCGATCAAGAAGAACCAGCGGGCCATCGCCGTTGTTTTCGGGTCAGAGGACCGGAAAACACGGGACGCCAAGGCCCGTGACATTCTCTCGAAAGGCCTGATGACGCTGGTTGCGAGCGCGCCTCCTTCCGCTCCCGTCATGGTTCAAGCCCAAGCGCCCCAGGAGAAGGCAGAAAAGGGTGAAGAGGCCAAGGCCGAAACCAAACCATCGGAGGTGATCGAGATCAAGAAGAGCACCCTTGTCACGGGGGCCGTGGTGGTGTTTTGTTTTATCGCCGGTTTTATTCTGCTTCGATCCGTGAGCCGGAGAAACAGGGATTAGAAACGATC
This sequence comes from Desulfobacterales bacterium, assembly GCA_020056645.1. Lineage (GTDB taxonomy): Bacteria > Desulfobacterota > Desulfobacteria > Desulfobacterales > JAHIVH01 > JAHIVH01. Next base: position 6,871 of record JAGVHJ010000357.1, on the reverse strand, counting down.
AATACTGATTGACCGCCTTCTCCTCTTTGAGTTCTTTACTGATATGGAGATAGGTGAGAAACGCCTCTCTCTTGTCATCGAGGGGACGCTGAAAATAGTCTCGGATGGCGGAGAGGGGGAATCGGCCCTTTTTGACGGCGTAATAGAGCTTGTTTCCCAGGATGTAGCCCAGTTGGGTGCTGAAGATGATGGGAATGAACGATCTTTTTTCGTATACCGCCTGAAATTTCTTGTAAAAAATCGATGGGTCCTCTGTCTGCCGTTCAAGATAGAGATGCTGAAGAATATATTTTGCGATTTGAGGAATCAGGGGGTCTCTCTCCCGATACTCGGCTCGCTTGATCTGGCCCAAAAGGGTCCGGATCGAGTGTTCCGAGTGGGATTTCCGTTTTTCATTGATGAATTTGTTGCCGAAAAATCCCAGACATTCGGTCATGGTGTTTTTATAAAACCGGTCAAATGGCCCTATATTTTTTGTTGAACGGCTTCGCGATACGGCATGGACGAAATGGCTCGCCTCTTCAGCCGCCATGTTGATATTGGAACTGGGAAGGTAGATGAGATACCGGGGAGTCTCCGGCGTCTCATATTCGAGGAGAAAGGCCTCTCCTTTTTTAATTTTCTCCCGGATCAGCCGGATATGCCCTGAAATGCCTTTGATCGATTGGATCTGGTCCACCAAGTGATAATCGTTCGCGTAATGGATGGAGAGGGTTTCCAGAACACCGGGAGGCATGGGCAGACCAAGGATGGCCGCGATGGTCGTGATCATCTCCTGGATGGTTATTCCATGGTCTCCCTCTTGGCCCTCGGTCTCCCACTCCCGGTTCACGGGGTAGTAGGCCTCCTCGGAAAATTCGATCCAGTTGAGGTAGGACTGGATTTTATTGGCGGGCATGGTGTTCATGACGCAGTAGCTGGTGTCGTTGATCTTGAGGACATCGGCCTCTTCATGTCCCCGCTTGCAGAGTTTCCAGTAGAGATTCTCGGCGTTCTGATAGATAATAAGCTGCCTGACCGGATGATCCAGAAGTTTTAACAGATGATCGACCTCCTTGGGAAGGTGGTTGGGGGAGATATGGAAATCCCCGTCGATCACGTAAGCCAGCCGACCAGGATGCTTTAAAATGGTTTTTACAATGATCTTCGCCGCGAATTTGTCTCTGTTCCTGAGGCTCCTGATTCCTTCGTCTGTCTGGGAATTGATGCCGACCACGGGGATGCGATGGACTTTGCAGAAGTAGAGAATCGCGCTCCAGCTCTGCCAGCTGAAGGGCCATTTCCTGCCGTAATCAATTTTCCGGATAAAATCGTGTTCCGACACTTTATCTCCGAGAAAATCATCCACATGTTTCTGGTCTACGGCGTGAAACATCTCCATGAGGAGGATGATCTCCCGCTTCTCATGGATGTCCCTTAAAATTCTAAGAATCAATCTTTGGGATTGCCTCAGGGTGTGGTAGTCGCCCTGGTAGACCAGATCGGCCCCGAGGATCTTTTTCAGCAATTCGCCTTTGCTGGATATTTCATCGTAATTTTTCAGGCAGCGGAGATATTCGTTTTCATATTGGATCAAGGAGGGATTGTAGGAGAGACTCGCCCTGACATGCTGCAAGTTTCTCAGGTAGTTGGTTTTCTGGAACCGGATGAGTTGATCTCTAAATGTTTCCATGGCGTAAGCCACCCCAATGGCGATCGTCTGATGATTTTTTTAAAACGATATCTCCTGGAAAGCCACCTTTTTTTGAGATATATCCCAAGCGGATATAAAAGGCAAATCATACGAAAAAACATCTGGTTAGAGAGGAGAGAGGAACCTCTCCTTGACATTTGGAAGAGAAATCCGTCATAATCCGCATAACAAAAAGAAAAAATGTCCAATGACCCCAATTGACTCTGATTCTGATGAAGCTAACCGTCTGATATGAAGGAAAAGAGAGATGAGCGCCGTTCTTCCTGAAAAGACCCGAGATGAATGTGGAGAGAACGTTCCGTCCAGGGAGTCTGAGCTTGAAAAAGAGTTGAAAACCCTCAGACAGATCAATAAACTGCTGAAAGAGCTGATCGCAAGGACCCATCTGGCGTACATCGAACTCGATCTTGACCATAAAATCGTAGAGTGGAGCGGTCATGCCGAGGTGATTTTCGGTTACACCCATCAGGAGATGGGGGGCCGTTTTCTGACAGACCTGATTTCACCACGGGAAAACAAAGAGGAGCTGATTCGGTTTCTTTCAGAGATTTTTAAAAATGACAAGAGAAAACTGCGGACGATCTCCCTCATGAACCGGAAAGGCCAGGAGCTCTTCTGTGATTTTTACTATACCCCTGTATTGAACGAAACCGGCAAACCTTCAGGCGTCTCTTTCGCCGTGCAGGATGTGACCCATATCTGTGAAACCAGGGAAACCCTGAAGCGAGTCAAGAAGAACTTGAATGACATCTTTGGAAACGCGCCCATAGGCATTTATCAAGCAAACGCCGAGGGCCGTTTTTTGACGGCCAATCCGGAGCTCGCCTGGATGCTCGGATATGAGACCGCGGATGTCTTGGTCGAGAAAATGACCGATATGGCCACCCAGATGTTTGCAAACGAAGAGAAGGCCGAAGAGTTTTTTTTCGCCCTCTTTGAAGCGGAGCAGCTGAGCCGTTTCCGGTGCGAGATGAAACGGATTGACGGCGCCGACTTCTGGACCCTTTCCTACGCCCACATCACGCGGAACGAAACCGGACGTATCAGTGGGTTTTACGGCTTTGTCATCGATATTTCCAATACCGTAAGAACAGAGATACGTCTACAGCAGATGAACGAGGAGCTGATCAAGCTGTCGATTCTGGACGGGTTGACGCAGATCGCCAACAGGCGTTGTTTTGACGAGGTGATCGATCGGGAGTGGAAACGCTCCAGGCGGGACAAGACCGTTCTGTCCCTCATTCTGTGCGACATCGATTTTTTCAAGAATTTTAACGACACATACGGCCATAAGGCGGGTGATGAGTGCCTTCAGGCGGTGGCAAAGGCCATCGAGAAGAGCGTTAAGCGGCCATCCGATCTGGTGGCCCGTTACGGGGGCGAGGAGTTCGCCATTATTCTTCCGAACACGGAAATTCCCGGTGCCTGTCACGTCGCCGAGGTCATCAGAAATGGCGTCTGGAATCTGTCGATTCCCCATAAGGCGTCACGGGCCGATCAGGTGGTGACGCTGAGCCTGGGGGTGGCTGGCGTGATTGTGGATGATCAAAAGAACCTGAAGGATCTGATCAACCGGGCGGACAAGGCCCTCTACGAGGCGAAGGCCCAGGGCCGGAACCGGTCTGTGTCCTCTCCGTGACGAGACTGAGGACCTGACACGAAATAACTTGTAACTATTCAGTATGGCCTTGCTTTAGCCTGTTCAGCAAAAAGCCAAGAAGCTCCCGAAAAAAATAGGGAACGAACAAAACGGGCTTTTCGCCATCTTGATGAATCGCTGCTGAATAGTTACAATAACTTTACTATTCCTCGATCTTCAAGTTTTTAGGAAATTTGTTCAAATCCAAGGCGGAAAAAAAATTGACCGCAGGAATACATGGCGTATTTCGAGGATCAAAATTTTTTTCCAACGCCGCAAGCGCCTTAATGTCAAACTTATTTCGTGTCAGGCCCTTATCGGCCCTTCTCAATGGCGGAAGTGGCGAGAAAATCGGCCCGTTCATTCGCGGGGACGCCCGAATGGCCCTCCACCTTGATCAGGCGGATATCCTTGAATTCACTCAGCAGATTTTTAATGGCCCCAATGAGTTCCTGATTGGCCTTGGCTTTCCAACCCCGGGTCAATACGCCGATAGCGTAACTGCTGTCCGTATAGAGTCTGACCGGAAGGCTCTTTTTCTTAATTTCCAGAAGCCCAGTCCGGATCGCTTCGAGCTCGGCGATATTGTTGGTGGCCATCCCGATATATCGTGAAATCTCTTTCTGGTGTTCCTGATAGGTTAAGACCACGCCGATCCCAGAGGGTCCAGGATTTCCAGAGGAGGCTCCGTCCGTATAGACGATAATCGCTTCATCGGGAATGGAAATCTCCTCGCTCTTCACCGTTTCAGGCTTTTTTTTTACAGATACGCCGGAGACGCCTTTTTTAGGCGCTTTATGACCGGCCGCGCAATCTGGATGATGTTCCGGTTTCAGGGAGTCCTCGGGAACCCGGTACTCATGCTCCTGATTTTTCTGGTATTTAATCAGGACCTTTCCCTCTTTCAGGATAAAACGCCCCTCCTGATCGGTCAGCGCCCAGACCTTATTGGTTTTAAAACACATCCGTTTCCAGGCGGTTTGATGGTCTGTCACAATTCCCCCTCCCTTATCCCAATGTCTCTTCGTAGAGCCAGAAGGGCCGGCTCTCCTCTCTGAACCGTTCGATGCCCGGCTTGAAAGCGTCGAAAATCTCTGAAAGGGGCTCCATGGCTTCAACCTTCATCCGGATCTCCCTGCTTCCGATGATGAGATCGATCGGCAGCTTTTCAAACTCATACTCATAGGGCGGTTTTTTCCATTGAAAGGCGTTGCCCGAACTGTGAATGATCGCCTGGAGGAGGGTGAGGGAGGTTTCATAGGCGTTATAGGTGCTTCTGTCCGTCACATGGATCTGAAAACCCTTGCAGGCTGTTTCCCGCCATTTATTGGATGTGGGCTCGAAGATGACGGGCCTGAGAAAGGTTCCTGGTATCGCATCCGGACCGCCGATGATCTCCATAATCGCCTTGGTATCAAGATAGGGCGCTCCAAAGAGTTCGAAAGGCTGGGTGGTCCCCCGGCCTTCGGAGAGATTGGTGCCTTCGAAAATGACCTGACCCGGATATACCGTGGCGGAAAGGGAGGTGGGGAGGTTGGGGGAGGGGGCGACCCAGGGAAGGCCGCTATCCTCATGGTACATATCCCTACGCCATCCGGAGATTTTTACAACTTCTAATTCGCACTCTATTTTGAATCGTTTGTTGATAAAGAGGGAGAGCTCACCCAGGGTTAGGCCGTGGCGCATGGGAATGGGATAGCGTCCCACAAAAGATGAAAATGAGGGGTCAAGCATATTCCCTTCGACGGAGAGGCCATTCACCGGGTTGGGCCGGTCGAGAACGATGATTTTTTTTCCATATTTCCGGGCGGCTTCAAGGCAATAGGAGACCGTATGAAAAAAGGTGTAGACCCGGGTTCCCACATCGACCAGATCCACCAGGAGGATATCGATCGGTTCAAACATCTCTTGGGTTGGGATTCGGGTTTCGCCGTAGAGGCTGAAGATGGGAACGCCCAGTTTCGGATCTTTCAGATGGTCCGATTCGATCATGTTGTCCTGTTTTTCGGCGAAAAAACCGTGCTGGGGAGAGAAGAGCGCCTTCACCTGGCCTGGAAACAGGCCGTTCAGGAGATCTCTCGCGTGCTTTAGTCCGAAATTGACGGATGCGGGGTTGCACAACAGGCCCAGCCTTTTTTTTTCAAGGCCGGGCCGGGACGATTCGATGAGGTTTTCAAGTCCGGTTTTTACACGGGTCACGGGGCTCTTTCTCCGGTTCAATCGTTCGGGGTGAAGGGCGTTTCAGAAGGCGGCGAGTCGTGTCTTTCCACCCATGAAAAGCCTGTTGACAAACGGTTTTAAATCATCCAGTGTCAGCATGTTTTAAAAATGACGGTCAATGTAAGCATATTGGCCCCCAATTGTCATTTAAAATTGAATGAAAATTCATCAAGGGGTAATCCATGGAAAAACTCCTCATCACCATTGATGGTCCCGCCGGATCGGGCAAGAGCACCATCAGCAGGCTCCTTGCCAGACATCTGAACTATAAATATATCGATACCGGCGCCCTCTACCGGGGAATCGCCTTTGAAACCGTTTCACATAAAATCGATCCGGATGATGAACCCCAACTGAATGGCCTCCTTGAGCGCATCGACCTGGGCTTCGAGATGACGGAAAAGGGGCTTCGGCTCATGTCAAACGGCCGGGATATTACAGGCCAGATCCGGAGTCCGGAGATATCCATGATGGCCTCCAGGGTCTCGGCCAAACCCCGGGTGCGGGAAAAACTTTTTTCCTTGCAGAAGAAACTGGGAAAGGAGAAAGGCGCGGTATTCGAAGGCAGGGATATGGGAACCGTGGTTTTTCCCGAGGCCGATGTGAAATTTTTTCTCGTTGCTTCGGTAGAGGAACGGGCCAAGAGGCGTTTTCTTGAGATGGGCGATCCCCCTTCCCAGACCCTGGAAGAGGTGGCTCGGGATATCCAAAAGAGAGACGAGGATGACTCGAACCGGAAAATCGCTCCTCTAAAAGCCGCACCGGACGCCACGACCATCGACACCACCTCTTTAGATATCCATGCCGTTCTCGGGAAGATGATTGATGTGGTCCGTTCGGTTCTGCAAGAGAAGTGATCCTGATGGATAAACCACCCCTAACGCGGCCTCCATTTATCCGAGAAGATAATTGCAAAATAAAAGAGAGTCGCTTCTCGTTATGAGGCTCTGCCTCGCAACCAGGAACCAAAACCCATTTGTCCAGATTTTTAAAATCTGGCCCCCGGAGGGTAAATCCGGAGGCTTTAAAATATTAATTTAATGCAATTATTCAGCAGCTATTCACTCGATCTTCAAGTTTTTAGGAAATTTGTTCAAATCCAAGGCGGAAAAAAATTTTGCCCGCAGGAATACATGCGGTATTTCGAGGGTCAAAATTTTTTTCCAACGCCGGAGTTGGGGAAATTAACAAAAACTTGAACATCGAGTATTCATCAAGATGGCGAAAAGCCCGTTTTGTTCGTTCCCTGTTTTTTTCAGGAGCTTCTTGGCTTTTTGCTGAACTGGCGAAAACAAAGGCCTAAAGGCCTCAAACCGTTT
>JAGVHJ010000263.1 GCA_020056645.1 Desulfobacterales bacterium | reverse complement strand
GCCCGAATTGATTATTATGTTCGAAGCCGGCGGTATTGATCCAAAACTGGTTGAAATGCCAATTTCGGTGGGAGACTCGCGAACGTTTTATCAGGCTTCAAAAGCAGGTTCGATGGGAGATGTCATGGACGCGTGCGCGAGAGGGAATGTGGATTATACATTTCTTGGAGGCGCCCAGATTGATATGTACGGCAATCTTAATTCAACGATGATCGGAAAGGATCATCAGAAGCCAAAGGTCCGCTTCCCAGGAAGCGGCGGTGCAAATGATTTTGCGTCCTTTTGTTGGCGCACGATGGTCATGACGATCCAGGACAAGCGCCGCTTTGTGGAGAAGGTTGATTTTGTGACCACGCCAGGCTGGATTACAGGAGAAGATTCCCGTGAAAAAATCGGCCTTTCCAAAGGAACCGGCCCTTACCGAATCATCACTGATATGACGGTTATGGATTTCGAACCAGATTCAAAACGGATGCGCGTGATTTCAATTCATCCGGGATATTCCTTTGAAGATATCCAACGCAGATGTGGCTTTGAACTTTTAAAGGCGTCGCATGTTTTGGAAACGGATGCTCCGCCCATTCACGCGCTTCAAGTGCTGAGGGAAAAAGTCGATCCACGAGGGTATATCATTAACAGAAACAGTAAGGGGTAAAATAGCAATGTCTTTATTGCAAAAGTATATACAAAAGAAAGTTTCGGCTGAAAAAGCCGCCGGTCTGATCCAATCCGGAGACTGGATCGATTATGGACACATGCTTTCCTCCCCGCTCTATATGGATTCGGCGTTAAGCAAGCGCGTTGGAGAAGTGCGAGATGTGAAAATTCGTTGCTCAGGATTTGTCAACTTTTCCACCGTGGTGATGGCGGACCCTGAACAGGAAAGCTTTATTTACAACACGGCGTTTCTCACCGCCGCGGACCGTGGGTTGAATATTGACGGCATCATCGGCCACATCCCCGCGCTTTATCATGAAATTCCGGGATTCAGCACACGCTATCACCATACGGATGTATGTATTATTCGTACAGCCCCTATGGATAAAAACGGTTTTTTCAACTATGGAATCTGCAATGACTGCCAAAGCGAGATGATCCCTAATGCAAAAATACTCATCGTGGAAGTAAACGAAAACATGCCCCAATGTCTCGGCGGCCTGCATGAATCGATTCATATTGCAGATGTGGATTACATCGTGGAATCGGATCATGCGCCGCTTTTGGATATGCCTTCGGAAGCGCCCAATGAAAATGACCGGCGTATCGCCGGTCATATCATCAAGGAAATTCGCGACGGCGCATGCATTCAGTTGGGCATCGGCGGCATGCCTAATGCGCTGGGCAAACTGATCGCGGAAACCGATTTGAAAGACCTTGGCGTGCATACGGAAATGATGGTGGACGCCTATCTTGATTTGTATATGGCCGGAAAAATATCCAACCTGAACAAATGTCTGGACAAGGGCAAAATGACCTATACGTTTGCCATCGGCAGCCACAAACTCTATGATTTTCTCGACAACAATCCCCTGTGCGCCAGTTATCCGGTCAGCTATACCAATGATCCCTGTCGGATTGCTTTAAATGATCAGGCGATTTCCATTAATGGGTGCCTGGAAGTGGATCTCTTTGGTCAGGTGTCTTCAGAGTCAGCGGGACTTCGACAGATATCCGGCACCGGCGGCCAGTTTGATTTTCATTTTGGCTCCTACCACTCAAAAGGGGGTAAATCCTTTGTCTGCATGAATTCAACACAAACAGACAAGGACGGTAATATTCATTCGAATATTCGGCCTGTGCTCGAACCGGGAACCATTGTGACGCTTCCAAGGACCGTTATTCACCATGTGGTGACCGAATATGGTATTGCCATGCTCAAAGGCAAAACCACCTGGGAAAGGGCCGAAGCGCTGATCGCCATCGCCCATCCGGATTTCAGGGAAGATTTGATCAAACAGGCTGAAGAGATGAAAATCTTCACCAAAAGCAACCGGAAAAGATAGCGAGGTGAGGCATATGGTTCGATTTACCCTGATGATAGTATTGATTCTTGCAGCAAACCAAGTTTATTCAAATGAAATAGATAATTGGGTGTCTCTGGGGGACATGCACTGGGAATCCCGTGATCGATTGGAATCTATCGAGAAGGCGATCGAGTGTTATAAAAAAGCGATTGAACTTAACCCGGGTGATCCTGGATTGCTTGAGAGATTGTCCTATGCATGTTTTTTTCAGGGATGGGAACTCAAGGAATTTCGAGGAAATGAGTATAGGAAAAAGAGGGAGGCCCTCTTTACTTCAGGAATGAGATATGCCGAGGAAGCGCTCGCCATTTCTGCTGAAAATACAATGGCCAAATTCAGGTATATCATGAATAAGCTCATGTACCGGAGAGAGTTCAGCATTATCAGCAGTGCTAAAATGGTTCCGGAACTCAGGGATTGCCTCGCCTCTATCATGGAAAAGGAAAAATTTTTGGAATCAGGCGGTCCCCAGCGCGTGATGGCCAATTTAATCATGGAGGTGCCGGGTTTTCTTCATTCCTCTTTTTCACTAGGGGATCTGGAAGAGGCCGAGAAAATGCTCAAGGAGGCCATTTCTTTCGACAGCCGGTTTATTCTCAATTATGTAACGCTCGCAGATGTATACATGAAACAAAAAAAGAAAAAAGAAGCAAAAGAACAGCTTCAAATCGCCATCGACTATCCAATTGATCCAGAATACACATATGCCACTGAAAATCGTCGGGACAAGAAAGCCGCCATGCTGAAGATGAAGGAATATTTCGGTCGGTAACTTTGAATGAATCGGACGGGGAAGAGGACTTTATGTTTACGACACCAAAAACGCCATGGCTAATCTTTCTTTTGTTGGTAACTGTTTTTTCCTGTGCAAAAGACGATGAACAAAAAGGGGGTGGAGAGTCGGCTGTGTTCGGCTTTCAGATAAATAAACCATTTGATCCGATTGAGGATTTCGCACTGACATCCATTTTTGAGGATGGCGGAACCCTTGAGGAAATCTACGACGATATCAATGGCCAAGAGGTAAGTAACGACCTTGAAGAGGTAGTTGACAATCACCTGGATGAATGCATTAACCTCTTGACCCATTCCAATGATCTTCTTGAAAACCACACAGGTCTTGTGGTCAAGTTGGTGGACGTCGAATTGAAAGGTGTCGTTGAATGGTTAATCGATGCCGATCCTTCAAAGAAATCGAAGCTTTATTCCTATGATCAGGTCTCATATGACTCCCATGCCGACATTGATGCATTCTACGATCCGGATAAGGAATCCTCGTATCTAAACAGCTTTTATTCCTTTCTGGATGACCTTTCGGAGAATAACGATCAAGGGGCGAGAACCGGCATGAAGGAAATGCTCCGGATAGGTCAGAAAATATGCCAATATATGCTTGACGCCAACGAGAAGGATGAATTGAGAGCAGACACACAGGAGATGATCGATGATCTGATGGATGAAGATTTTCAGGAAGAGTTTATCGATATCGCGAAAATTGTGGGTAAACTCCTGGTTCAGGCGGACTATCCTCTTTGGGTGGACTCAGGCGGCAACGTGCGCCAGCGCCACGAGATCAATCTTGACAAAGACGCCAACCTGGACCTCGGCAATAGCGTCAAAGGAATGAATACGCTTCTTCGCTGGGTTAACAAAATGATGGCCGATGAAAAAAACCGAGCTTACTTTAGCACGGTTGTCCGTGAAATATCAAATTTTTTTAATCCCGCTGACACGGAAACCAATAAAACCATCCTGAAACAATTAATTTATAATGTCGAAGATCATCTGACCCTTGGAGGGAAAACATACCAATCAAATCCTCTGTACAATCAAAGTGATGATGAAATTGAATCCAATGGGGAATTGACCGAAACGTTGCGGGAATTATTCCCCAAGCTGGGGCAACTGGTCCTCAGATCTGATCGGAATGCATCAGCAATGGTCGATAATCAGTGGGCCGAAAAGGTATATGCCCTTCAGCAGATGAGAAAGTATCTAATAAACTTACAATTCGATCCAGATATTTTAAGTATTGAGAAATCGCTTCTGGATTTGTTTCAGTATGATTATATGGGGATGGATCGGACCGACCCGGATGCCGATGCCTATCCGCTTTCCATTCTGGAGCATGCCATCTTTACGATTGCGACCGGACTGGATTTGGGTTTCGAAGACGGCGGTGAGACAGGTGAGATTGATCCACTTGCTGCAGATGCCAGAAAGGAACATGGTCATGGGAAAAGCGTTGGTTATGTGACATTGAACGACTCCCTTTTCAGCATCCGCCCCAAGGCCTTGTTGGAAACCGGCAGCACAAGCATGCTTGGTCTTTTTGATATGTCCTTGAAACCAACAGACGGTGAATATATTTCAAGAAGTTACAAACCTTTCAAGCGACAAGAAATGGAACGGAAGCGATTCTATTTTAACCCAAATTACTGTGCGCTCAATTTTCTGGTAGGACCTGCCGTTGGAGATAAAGGGACATCAGACGGGGGGAATATACGTTCAGGCAATAATGAAATGAACAGTTACGTCCCATATAATCCTACTGGCCGCAATGAAACCATTACTACCCCATGGATTAGCTCTGGGATCATCAGAAATTGTTTTAACGGTGAAGGACCGTTTTATTATGCTGATCCGAATGCCAAAACCGTCACAATAAATGGAAAAACATACTACGAATATTTACGACCAAATGGCCGGATTTACGCCCTGGTCAATATAAATACAGGCACGTTTATTTATCCTACTGATGTTGGCGATGCGGAAGATGAGGACACGGATGTCTTAAATGGTTACCTTACGCCAACGGCGAAACTGAAAAACATCAAAACGCCAAAAAAAGAACGGTTTAATCGGTACAAGGCCGAATGGGTCTCAGATTATTATATGATCAAATATCCTCTTTTATTCGGAAACACATACGTTACACTGGATAACAGCGATGGCAATCTCACAACCAAAACCGTGTCGTCGGGTGAATATGCAGGTGCACTGCACTATAAGGAAACCATCGCGGAAAATGATCCCAGGCGTGCCTGTGTGACACCTCTTGAAGCGTTTTTCCGCAACTATCAATGGTTTGTAAGTGAGAAAAAAATTGTGATGATTATCCCCTTATACTTGAGTGTTGATTTGAGTACGCTGGGATTTGGATCAGGCACGCTACCGTTGGGAGCCGTTTTCCAGGTGGTTGAAGGAAATGGCATTCAGGGGCTTGCGGTCAGCCGAAAATTTAGAGGAAACCATGTATGGGCCAAAACCGGAAAGTCGGGTCCATCGACCATACCCGGAGACTACCGGATGGAAAT
>JAGVHJ010000047.1 GCA_020056645.1 Desulfobacterales bacterium | reverse complement strand
TGTTTGTCAAACTTTTCAAAAGTTTGGCCCCCGGCAGGGCCAGGGGCATAAAGAGGCATAAAATGGTCAAATCCCTGGCTGAAAGGCGTCTATTTTCCCGCCATCATCGCCGCGATATCATCGACCACGCTCCCGATGGGTTTGATGTTGAATTTTTCCACCAGCACACCCGCCACAGTGGGTGAGAGAAACGCGGGAAGGGTCGGTCCCAGGCGAATGCCCTTGACTCCGAGAGAGAGCAAGGCCAGAAGCACGGCAACGGCCTTCTGTTCATACCAGGCGATGTCGTAGGAAATAGGCAGTTCGTTGATGTCCTTCAGGCCGAACACCTCCTTGAGTTTGAGCGCGATCACGGCGAGCGAATAGGAGTCGTTGCACTGGCCCGCGTCCAGAACCCGGGGAATTCCCCCGATGTCGCCCAGGGCCAGTTTGTTGTAGCGGTATTTGGCGCACCCGGCGGTGAGAATCACCGTGTCCTTGGGCAGGTTCTCGGCCACCTCGGTAAAGTAGCTCCGGGATTTCTGGCGGCCGTCGCACCCGGCCATGACCACAAACCGTTTGATCGCGCCGGACTTGACTGCGGCGATCACCTTGTCGGCCAGGGCCAAAACCTGATGGTGGGCGAATCCACCCACGATCTTGCCCGTTTCGATCTCCGTGGGAGGCGGACATTTTTTCGCCAGGTCGATCACCGGAGCGAAATTTTTCGACCCGCCGGTTTTCCGGTCGGGGATCTGGCTCGCACCGGGATAGGTCACGACGCCCGTGGTAAAGAGCCGCTCTTTGTAAGTGTTGTCGGGTTTTACGGGGATCAGACAATTGGTGGTGAGAATAACGGGGCCGTTAAAGGATTCAAAATCCTTGTTCTGATGCCACCATGAACCGCCGTAGTTTCCCACGAAATGGTAGTATTTTTTGAAGGCCGGGTAGTAGTTGGCTGGCAGCATTTCTCCGTGGGTGTACACATCCACACCTGTCCCTTCGGTTTGTTTGAGGAGTTCTTCCATGTCTTTCAGGTCGTGGCCCGAGATCAGAATGCCGGGGTTTTTACGGACCCCGAGATTGACCTCCGTGATTTCCGGATGACCATAGGTCTGGGTGTTGGCCTCGTCCAGGAGCGCCATGGCGGTCACGGCCGTCGCACCCGCCTTCATAACAAGGCCGATCATCTCGTCCACCGAAAGATTTTTCGTGGTCGAAGCGAGGGCCTCCATGAGAAAGGCGTAAATGTCGTCCTTTTCATAACCGAGCACGGCGGCATGGTCGGTATACGCGGCAATACCTTTGCAGCCGAGAACGAGAAGCTGCCTGAGGGATCGCACATCTTCGTTTACCGTTGCGGTGATGCGGAGATCGCCGGAGAGGGCCTTGGCCAAAATTGCCTGTTTATCGTCCGCATACCAGGTGGCGCAATCGGGAAGCGCGCCAGACAGGGCCGATCCCACCTTTTCCTTGAGCACCGCTCGGACTTTTAGCCCTTCTCTGATCAGATTGATGATGGCGTCATCGTCCCAGGAGGCGTTCGTGATGGTGGTGAAAAGCGCCTTGCAGATAAAGTGGGCGGCAGCCCTGTCCACCGTTCCCGCCTTGCTGAGCGGGTCACCATAGACCGAAATGCCTTTACTTACCTCGATGAGAAGATCCTGCAGATCTGCGGTTTCCTCGGGTTTGCCGCACATGCCTTTAATCGTGCAGCCCTGATTTTTCGCCGTTTCCTGACATTGAAAACAAAACATGATTTTCCTCCGTGTCGTGGGTTATTATTAAATGGGTCACAGCTTGATCAAGAATGTGAAATCCGAAACTGATCGGTTATTTGACCTCGCCCCGCGTCATGGATATGGGGCATGGCCGAAAAATTTCCAGGAATAGAATGGTTAATGGCGATTTTTTTTTGTCGTGGCGCCGGTATGGTTGGGATCAACAAGGCCATTTTCATTAATGGCTGAGATATTTCAGGTTTCCAGATGAGTGTCAAGCCAAAAAAATTAAGGAGTTGGGCTCTCTTTACAATAACAGGATCTGCTTTTTGAAATCTTTCCGTCCATCCAGAAGATTTTCAGGCATCCGGCCAGATTTCATTTGATTCTTGGCTGGAATTCGATTTTATAATAGATGAAAATAAATAACGGGGATCTGGCCCGGCTAAGAAAGGAGCCTCTTATGGAACATCTTCCCGAAAAAACCATCAGACAACAGATCATTGACCTTCTCGAAAAAGGCGACCACTCGGTTCGGGATATCTCAAAGGCCATCGGGGTCCGGGAAAAAGAGATCTTTGGGCATCTCGAACACATCCACCTGAGCATGAAAAACAGGAGGGAAAAATTGCGAATTTCTCCCTACAGTTGCCAGGCCTGCGGGTTCATATTTGAAAACCGGAAAAAATTCACCCGTCCCAGCCGCTGCCCCCAATGCAAAAAAGCAAGAATCGATGCGGCCATGTATCATATTGAATAATCGGGCTCTTTCCAGGGGAATCGCATGTAGAATAGGGCTTGGTTAGTGATTTAAGTCATACCTTGAATTGATGATCAATGCCTGCGGTCCGCTTTTAAAAAGCTGGACAAAGAGGTTTTTTAGATGGTGGGTATGGAACCTTTATGTTGATATGTTTGGCAACCTTTTCAAAAGGTTGGCCCCCGGAAGGGCCGAAGGAGGCGCGTCCCAAATGCGATTACCCTTGGGCTCTTTCCCCTTGACTTGATTCAGGAAAAAAGAGAATATAGGCGTCATGTTCTCGCCCGGTTCAGTGCGGGAGCGATTTCTGTTTCCTAATTCTCGATGTTCAAGTTTTTGTTAATTTCCCCCAACTCCGGCGTTGGAAAAAAATTTTGATCCTCGAAATACCTCATGTATTCCTGCGGTCAAAATTTTTTTCCGCCTTGGATTTGAACAAATTTCCT
>JAGVHJ010000253.1 GCA_020056645.1 Desulfobacterales bacterium | reverse complement strand
TTAGAGGGTGTTTATAGAACCTTTTTTACCATGTTTGGCAACCTTTTCAAAAGGTTGGCTCCCGGCAGGGCCGTCAAGGCGAATCCTACATGCGATTCCTCTGATGGGAAAAAGATAATCAATTGACATCCTTCTGGATCACTGGTACATTTTTTCATAATTTTCTCTCAACGATCCCTTGGGTGCGGATACCGATTTTTCATCATGAGCGTCTAATCTTTTCTTAAGGATAAAGCGAATGACCAGTGAAACACGCCATGCCATCGCCCTTGTCGACGACGACAAGATGATCCTTGATACATTCCAGAAGCGGTTCGAGAAAAAATACACCATCTTCGCCTTTCAGTCGCCCCATGCGTTTCTGGGCTCCCTGGACAAGATCAAACCCTTCCTTTTCATCATCGATTGGGAAATGCCTGAAATAGACGGCCTGGAAGTGTGCCGCCAGATCCGCAAAATCAACTCCTTCGATCTGGTTCCCGTGGCGTTTTACACAGCAAAGGACCCCACTCGGGAGAATGTTCAAGCCGCTTACGAGGCCGGAGCCCAACTCTTCATCCCCAAAGGTCTTTCAAAATCGTTTATCGAGCTTCAGATCAACAACCTGATCAACAGCTATAAGAGAAGCATCCATTTCTTGAGAATTCAGAAAACCATGATTTCGGTTCTGAAACACACCATGGCTTCCAAACTGACCGGCGTCACCACGGCCATCGAGGTGCTTTCCATGCACCCCTCTTTTTCCGGAAAAGAGCTGAAAGAGGAGATTCACGCCATCATCGAATCGAGCAATCAGATCCGTATCTTGTTCGAGGACCTCAATGAAACCCTGGTGCTGACCGATGCGGAAAACAGACGGGATGTTTCGGAACATCCCGTATCTGAGATTCTTGATCAGGCCATCGCCTACGCAAGGGCCGATATCCGAGGGCGGCGGCTTTCAGTGGCCCTGAAAGGAAAGCCCATGGTTTTCTGCAACAAGAGATCCTTGGGCCGGGCGATCTACTATCTGGTGAAATTTCTTGATTTGAATGCGCCGGTCAAGGAGGAGATCACCCTTGAGGCGGCAGGGTCGCAGCCGGTCCTCGTTACGATTTACGTCAATGGCGTTCATGGCGCGAGAATAGATGGCATCATCGCCTCGATAGACGATATTACAAGCACCGCCCATATGGAAAATCTCTTTTATCTTCAATATTCCCAGAATACCCTCTACCTTCACGATACCTTGTTTTCCATCATTGAAGAGGATGGCAGAACAGGAATCCGGTTTAAACTGTAGGTCCCTATTCAGTTCTTTACAATTTGTAAAAAAGAAAAATGGACCTCCCGCCCCGCAACTCCAAGAGCGGAAAAGGGGGATAGGTGTACAACCCTCTTATTTTATATTTGAAATTAAAAAATAAGCCATGTGGAGTCAGGTGGCATGGTCATTGCTTTTCACAAGGGCAAGTGAATAGGGATGGATTCGATAACGTGACGCATGGAAAGGAACAGCAGGTATGAGTATCGCCAACATGGATAAGATTTTTAACCCGTCGACCGTGGCGGTGATCGGAGCGAGCGACCGGGAGGGCAGCATTGGCTCCGTGATTTTAAAAAATCTGATCAATTCGGGATATAAAGGAGAGATCTATCCGGTCAATCCCCACAAAATGGAAATATATGGACTCAAGGCGGTCAAAACGGTAGCAGCCATCGACAAGCCGGTGGATCTTTGCGTGATCGCCACTCCCATCAGAACCGTTCCCGGGATTGTAAAGGAGTGTTCCCATATCAAGGCAGGCGGGGCTATCATTATCTCCGCGGGCGGAAAAGAGACAGGCCAAGAGGGCAGGGCTCTGGAGCAGGAAATCCTTGAACAAGCGAACCATTCGGGCCTGAGAATCGTGGGGCCCAACTGCCTGGGGGTGCTATCAAGCAGGTCTGGTCTGAACGCCAGCTTCGCGCGATACATGACCGAGCCAGGGCGTCTCGCCTTTGTATCCCAGAGCGGCGCGGTCTGCGCGGCGATTCTGGATCTGGCCGTGAAAGAGCATATCGGCTTCAGCCATTTTGTCAGTCTGGGCTCTACCCTGGATGTGGATTTCGGCGATATGGTCGACTACCTGGGGTGTGATCCCGAGGTGTCAAGTATCGTCATGTATATTGAAAGTCTGACCCAGATCCGGAAATTCATGAGCGCGGCCCGGGCGGTGTCAAGAATCAAACCGGTCATCGTTTTCAAGGCGGGCCGCTCCAAAGCTGGAGCCAAAGCCGCCGCCTCCCACACCGGAGCCATGACCGGCGAAGACGCCGTATATGACGCCGCCTTTAAACGGGCCGGCATCCTTCGGGTGAAGACTTTCGAGGAGCTCTTCGACTGCGCGGAGCTCTTGTCCAGGCGTCCCAGGCTATCGGGTCCCGCCCTTGGCATCCTGACCAATTCGGGAGGACCTGGTGTCATGGCGGCGGACGCACTGAGCGATTATCAGATGGAGCCCGCCCTCCTTTTGCCTGAAACCATTAAGAAACTCGACGCCATTCTGCCCGCCCACTGGAGCAAGGGAAACCCCATCGATATTATCGGGGACGCCACCGCCTCCCGCTATAGCGATGCGGTAAAAATACTCAAGGATGCAAGAGAGATCAACGGCCTTCTCATCATGCTCGCCCCCACGGCCCTGGTCGATCCCTCTCTGGTTGCGGAAGGGTTGGCGGAGGAGTTGAAACAATTCCCCGTCCCCGTATTCACCACATGGCTTGGGGGACGGGATGTTGAAAAGGGGAGGGACATTTTCAACCAGGCGGGCATCCCCACCTTCGATTCTCCGGAGCGGGCCATCCGGGCCTTCATGGACCTATACCGGTTCACGAAAAATGTGGAAATGCTCCAAGAGCTTCCATCGGCCCTGCCAACCAAGATTCACTTCGACCATGACGCGGTTTCGCGTCTGATTTCAGAAAAGATTGAGCGTCAGGAGTATCTCTTGACGGAAATAGAAGCCTCTCATCTCCTTTCTTTATACGGTATCCCTGTGAACAGAATCGAACTCGCCGCGTCTCCGGAAGAGGCCGTTTTGAAGGCCAGAGATTTCGGATGCAATGTGGCGATGAAGATCTGTTCCAGGGATATCCCGCACAAGAGCGACGCCAACGGCGTGCGGCTCGGCCTCATGGATGAGGCGGCGGTAAGGAGCGCATATAATGATATTATGGACGCCGCGCGGAAATATAAACCGGATGCGGTTATTTTAGGCGTATCCATTCAGCCCATGCGGCTTTCTCCCGACTTTGAGCTGATTATGGGAGCAAAAATGGACGAGGATTTTGGCCCGGTGATTCTCTTTGGCATGGGCGGCGTTATGGCGGAAGCCCTGAAGGATCGGGCCATTTCGCTTCCCCCGTTGAACCGGCTTCTTGCGAGAAACCTGATGGGTGAGACAAAGGTCTATTCCATGCTCAAAGGCTACCGGAATTTGAAACCGGCGAACATGGTGCAACTGGAGGAGATTCTCATTCGTGTCTCCCAACTGGTAACCGATTTTCCAGAAATAGCGGAGATGGATATCAATCCCCTTCATGTGAGAGATGGAAACGCCATGGCGGTGGACGCGAGGATTCTGTTGAAACCCTCGTTGCAAAAGTCGCCCGCCCACATGGCGATCAGCCCCTATCCCAACCGGTACGAAACCCATGTGACGCTTAAGTGCGGAGATAAGCTCTTTATCCGGCCCATCCGGCCCGAGGACGCCTCCATGCTTTCGGAGATGTTTCACGCCCTATCGCCCCAGTCGGTCTATTTCCGGTTTTTCAGCCCCTTGAAACAGCTTTCCCACTGGATGCTCGCCAAATTCACACAGGTCGATTACGACCGGGAGATGGCCCTAGTGGCGATCACGGAGACTGGCGGCGTGGAAAAGATGCTGGGGGTGGCCCGGGTGATCACCATGCCCGGCAGGGAAAAGGCTGAGTTTTCCGTGCTGGTGGCGGACACGTGGCACGGGAAGGGGATCGGCGCGGAGCTTCTGACCAAATGTCTTCAGATTTCAAAAGAGCGGGAAATCTACGATATCTATGGCCTGGTGCTTTATGAAAACACCAACATGATCGCTCTGGGAAAGAAGCTCGGGTTCCAGATGAAACGGTCCCAGGAGGCCCACGCCTATGAGATGACCATCAATCTAAAGGGCGTGACGATCTGAGAGGTGAGGGGATTGGAAGCGCGCCCTCTCACCGGCTGTTTGAAGGCGAATGAATTGATATCACTCGATCTTCACATTTTTAGGAAATTTGTTCAAATCCAAGGCGGAAAAAAAATGACCGCAGGAATAGATGGCCTATTTTGAGGATCAAATTTTTTTTCCAACGCCGGAGTTGGGCAAATTAACAAAAACTTGAACATCGAGTATTGGGAGAAGAGCGATGGAAATGAACTCAAGCAATTTCATGAAAGATCTAATGGAACAGTGGCTCAATATGCCTCGGAAAATGGCGGAAACGGCCCATATGGCCTGTGACCCGGTCTTTGAGGTGCTGGATGTGATGATGAAGAACCAGAAAGGCATTGAGGAGTCCTGGGAACGGGGTCTTGGAAAATCGAATCCCTTCGTGAAGTGGCCCTTTGACATGGTTCAATCGGCTTTTGATTACCGCTATTTTTATGACTCTTTCGAGAAAGCGGCGGAATCCCTACAGAGCGCCATGAAAGAGGAGATAGACTACTGGTTTGAGGGCCAAAAAAAGCTCCGCCAGAGTCTGATTCGATTTCCAAAATAATTCATTGATCTGCTCCGGATGTCGATGGTATCTTGATGTGAATGTTTAACGCCTTTGGCGGTCCTGCCGATGGGCCGTATTTGAAAAATCAAGACAAATACTTGATCTTCACGTTTTTACTCGATCTTAAAGTTTTTAGGAAATATGTTCAAATCCAAGGCGGAAAAAAAATTTTGACCGCGGGAATAGATGGCCTATTTCGAGGATCAAAATTTTTTTCCAACGCTGGAGTTGGGAAAATTAACAAAAACTTGAACATCGAGTTTTAGGAAATTTGGTAACTATTCATCAAAATGGCGAAAGGCCCATTTTGTTCATTCCCTATTTTTTTCGGGAGCTTCTTGGCTTTTTGCTGAACTGGCGAAAACAAAGGCCTGAAGGCCTCAAACAGTTTGTCAGTTTTAACGCAAAAAACCTTCGAAGCTCTCTATCCGAAAAAAAGCGAATGTCACTTCACAAAAGGGCCTTTTTGCCACTAGAACAAGGCCATGCTGAATAGGTACGAAATTTGTTCAAATTAACAAAAACCTGAACATCGAGAAAGAGGTTGAAACGATGGAGACGCCAATAACTAAAACCTTATTAAAGGATATGGATAGTTTGTATCACGCCATTCAGGGAAGATTCACGGCCAATCTCTCTCCGGTCGCCGTATCCCTTGCCTTCTCCGATTGGTTCCTCCACTTTATGAACTCTCCGGGAAAACTCACGGAAACAAGTCTTTCCATGTTCCGGACCCTTGAAAAGATCGGGGGCCGCGGAGCCGAGCTTATCTTTCACGGCGCCCATGAGAAAAAGGAGCGGGCGCTCCTGGATGTGCGGTTCAGGGAGGAGCCCTGGCAGAATGAGCCCTATAGAACCTACTATAAATCCTTTCTGGGGGTTCAGAAGTGGTGGCAGGACATGACAACAGAGGTTCCCGGTGTCATCCCCCATCATCGGGAGGTGGTCTCCTTTACCGGTAAACAGATGCTTGATCTCCTTTCCCCGGTCAACTATCTCTTCACCAATCCAGAACTCCTCAACATGACCCTAAGAAAGGGGGGGATGAACCTGGTCACCGGTTTCTTAAACCTGATGGAGGATCTGAAGCGCCAGGCGACCGGTGAAAAACCGGTCGGGAGCGACCTCTACGAGGTGGGGAAAAATCTTGCGGTGACGCCGGGAAAGGTCATCTTCCGGAACCGGCTCATGGAACTGATCCAATACACGCCGTCAACCGATCAGGTCTATCATGAACCGGTTCTGATCGTTCCGGCCTGGATCATGAAATATTATATCCTCGACCTCTCTCCAGAAAATTCCCTCGTGAAATATCTGGTGGAGGCCGGGCATACGGTCTTTATGATCTCCTGGAAAAATCCCGCCAAGGAAGACCGGAACACCGACATGGAGGATTACCTCAATCTTGGGGTCATGGAGGCGGTCGAAGGGATCACGGAGCTCATGCCAGAGCGTCGGATTCATGGGGTGGGCTACTGTCTGGGGGGCACTCTGTTGGCCATCGCCGCCGCCGCCATGGCCCGGGATGGAGACAACCGGCTGAAGACCATGACCCTTCTTGCGACCCAGGTCGATTTCACTGAGGCGGGCGAGCTGATGCTCTTTATCGATGAGTCCCAAGTCACCTATCTGGAAGATATCATGAACAGCCAGGGATATCTCGATACCCGCCAGATGGCGGGGGCCTTCCAGCTGCTGCGGTCAAACGATCTGATCTGGTCGAGAATCGTTCGCGACTACCTCATGGGAGAGCGGACTTCCTTGAACGATCTCATGGCGTGGAACAACGACACAACCCGGATGCCGTTTAAGATGCACAGCCGCTATCTGCGGGAGCTTTTTCTGAATAACGATCTTTTTGAAGGCCGGTTTCTGGTGGGGGGGCGACCGGTCGCCATCTCGGACATCCATGGACCGGTCTTTCTCGTATCCACGGAAAAGGACCATGTGGCCCCCTGGACATCGGTCTATAAGTTTCACCTGGCCTCGGACGCGGAAAGCATCACCTTTGTGCTCACAAGCGGCGGCCACAACGCCGGCATCATCAGCGAACCGGGTCATAAAGGCCGCCACTACCGCATTTCAACCGCCATCGACAAGGCGTGTTACATCTCACCGGAAGCCTGGTACAAAAGCACGCCGGCTTCCGAGGGCTCCTGGTGGGGCCCCTGGAAAAACTGGCTCACAGGCCACTCCGGCGTCAAGGAACCTCCTCCTAATTTCAGGAGCCTTCTAGCTTCGGGCGATATGATCGACGCCCCCGGAATCTATGTCATGGAGCCGTGAGTCTCTATAACTCGATGTTCAAGTTTTTGTTAATTTGCCCAACTCCGGCGTTGGAAAAAAAATTGAGTCTCGAAATACGCCATGTA
>JAGVHJ010000301.1 GCA_020056645.1 Desulfobacterales bacterium | reverse complement strand
GCCCCATTCCCGCATGGGGCCATAAAAAGCTTATTCGAGGCCATCGCGCGGCGACTGAAATCGCATCAAGAGGCCATGATCTGCCATGTAAAAGGCCTTTGCGAAACCACGAGCGGTTTGGAACTCCTGAAAGCAAGTTATGTCTCCGACCGATCGGGCGTCACGTTTTCAGGCAGGTGGAAAGATGAGGCCCAGTCCGTTTGTCTCACTTTAAACGTGATCGCCTTGCACATTCCGATGGTAGCGCTTTCCGAAACCGTCCGTGCTTCCATAACTGAAACGGAAAAAATCTGCGGCGTTTCATTCACGGAAAATCGCACGCTCGCATATGAAAATAGAATCATTTATCCTAAAAAGGAGGTTTCATGATCATCGTAGGAGAAAGATTAAATTCATCCAGAAAAGAGATATACAACGCCATAGAAAACAGAGACGCGGCATTTATTCGAAACGAAGCTGTCGCCCAGGCGAATGCGGGCGCGGATTATCTTGATGTGAATACCGGATTGTTCGCCTCAAAAGAAGCGGAGCAGATGGCTTGGCTGATCGACATCGTGCAGGATGCGACGCCCCTTCCCATATGCATCGATTCCCCCAATCCAGAGGTCATACGGCATGTGCTGCCCATGGTTGAAAAAACGCCCATGCTCAATTCCATAACACTGGAAAAAAAAAGGTTTGAAACCCTCATCCCTCTCGTCATTGACAGATCATGCAAGGTGATCGGCCTGTGTCAGAATGATGCAAAGGCGGCCCATACCTCCCTTGAAAAAACAACCATGGCCAGTGAGTTGATCGCTGAAATGAAAAAAGCGGGCGTGCCTGAGGATCATATCTATCTTGATCCGCTGGTGTTTCCCTTGGCGACGGATACCAACTCCGCCAAGGCGACGTTTCACGCGGTTCGGGAGATCCATGAAACATTTCCGCATCTCCACCTGATCTGCGGCTTGACCAACGTCTCCTATGGCCTGCCGAAACGGAAACTGATCAACCGATCGTTCTTGACCGTCGCTATCGTCATGGGACTGGACGCCGCGATCGTTGATCCGCTGGATAAAAAACTAATGGCCGCCTTAAAAGCCGGCGTTCTTCTAAATGGCAGGGACCCATACGCCAGAGGGTACATTGAAGCCTATCGGAATGGGCTTTTCGAACATTTTTGATCATTTATAACAACATGGGGAGAAATCTGTCTTGATCGATACAGTTGTGAGTGGAAAAAGAAAATATGGGGATGACGACTGCTGGCGCACCCTTTTCAAGGCGCCGCCAGGGGAAAAGTGGGTCAACAAATCACTGGTGCATATGGGGTATCCCGATCTTACCAGGATACACCCCGACATCCATGCGAAAACAAAAACGCTGTCGGAGGGAATCCGAAAACAGGCGAGCCCCCGTTTTCTATTTAAGAGCGAAGCCTTTCTTGAAATTTCCAAATCCGGGGTCCGGTCCCAAGGGTTCACTTTAAACAGTGACAACTGGGGGAGGGTCGCGTCATCAATGGAGTCCCCGGAAGAGATCTGCTGTTTCGGTCTGACCCTGGGCCAGGAAATTGAAGACACGATCGCCTCGCTGAGCAGCCAATCGATACTGCATGGGTTTATTTATGATGCGTTATGCTCAACACTTGCGGAACACTATGCGAACCAGGCTGAAACCAACCTGGCGCGCTGCTATAGCCGTAAAAATCTCATGATTACAAGACGATTCAGTCCAGGATATTGTGATGTGCCGTTTGTGGAAACCCAAAAAGCCATTTTCCAATTCTGTGACATGAATGCCATCGGCGTCACCCTCTCCTCTTCCGGGTTAATGATTCCTCGAAAGTCCATCACAGCAATCGTGTTTGCTTCTAAACGGCTTCCTTTCAGACACCCATGTTCGTTTTGTAAGACGCCGTGCAAATACCGGCGGCCAAGCGGGACGCTGTGAGAGAAGGCCTGTCAGGCGATGGGCGTGTCGATGCGGTGTCCCAGAAACACGCACAGTTGACCTGGTTGCGATAGCCCTTCCCGAGAGCCCCATTCCGGACGGAGCGCTCTCCAGCGACCATTCGGGGAAAAAGTAAATGTCACGCCACAAAAGGGCCTTTTCGCCACTAACCATCGCTCGGGCCATCGTTGGTTTTGATATCGCCCCCCCCCTTCGGTTAAAGGGTTCGATAGCCATCTTTCGTGGAACGCTTGACCGAATACATGAGATGGTCGGCCTGGGCGAGCAACTCCCTGGGAGTTCTGGCGTCCTCCGGATAGAGGGCGATTCCAAAACTCGCGGTCACATGAACCGGTCTTTTCTCACACGGCAGATAGGTGGTTTTCCGGATGGCGTCCATAAGGGTCTCAATCCGGACGACCGCCTCCCCCCTTGTTTTTCCGGGCATGACGATGACAAACTCGTCGCCGCCGTATTTCACGAGAATATCGGGCTCCTGGATAAAGGCTTCCATGGTTTTTCCCACCTCTTTCAAGACCTGGGAGCCTAATAGATGGCCGTAGGTATC
>JAGVHJ010000371.1 GCA_020056645.1 Desulfobacterales bacterium | reverse complement strand
TGTATTCCAGGTCCACCTGGGGAACATCGCCGGTTTCGGCCATGGCAAAGTGCCCAAGGAGCATCTCCGAGGTCCACCGGTAATCGCCCATGGTTTCAAGGAGAGAGTTCTCTTGCACGGAGAGGGCGTTCTGTGGGCAGTTCTTCACGCAGAAAAATTCGTTTTCACTGCATTTATCCCCGATGCATTTGTGGCTGATGGGTTTCTGGGATTTTGCGTAGTTTTCATAGCGGAGATGCACGCCGTAAGGGCACAGTTTCGCGCAAAGTCCGCAGGAAATACACCGGGAGTTCCGTCTCACCACGTACTTCCCGATGGTGTTTCGAAACCGGGATGGCGTTTCCACGATTTCGGGGAGTTTCCATGATTTAGTGTTATGACTCATATGTTTTTCCACATCATTATTCATTTGTTGAAAACGACCTTTCCATTCCTGTCAGCTCACTTTCCGTTCGCCGAACAGAGGGCCGAAGTTTTCCTTTTCCAGGTTTTCAAACCACATGCTGCGGCCCACTTCTCCCCGGAGTCTCCGGGCTTCACGGATTCCCATGGCCCCCAGAACTTCCAGGATCTGGTTTCGCCAGGCGGCCATGAGGTTTGTGATCCGTGTTTTTCCATACCCCGGATCGACCTCTTCCAGTTTCGCCGTGCAGGAGAGACCCTTGGCGCATCGTCCACAGAGTCTGCACTCAAGGGCGAGAAGCAAGGAAGCGTCAAGCACAACGCCGTCTGCGCCGCAGATGATGCTTTTCACCACATGTTCGGGCATGGCAATGCCGCCGGAAAAGAGAAGGTTCACCTTGAGCCGGGCCGAATTGGCAATCAGGGCCAGATGAATGTCCCGGATGGCGTCCCTCAGATAACGGGGTTTGGTCACGTTTACTTCCTTGCCGTGGTGGTTTGACACGTAATGGATGGTGTCGATCTCCGCGTCCAGAAGTTCCACCGCCATTTTAGCCGCATTGGCGTCAAGGGGAGCCGTGACGGTGATGAAGAGATCCTTTTTAAGGGCTCTCATGTCGCCAACGGCTTCTTTCAGGCCTGGGCCATAAGCGATTTCAACCATGGTCGCGGCCTTGATCAGGTCCGTGTGCGCTTTCCAGGTGGAAAGGGTGAGGCTTGGGATCAGATAAGCCATGTGCTCTTTCATTTCGCCTTTGATGTGTTCCGGCTTGATGAAAAGATAGGTTCCCATGGCGCTCGCGGCCTTGGCAATGGAGAGACGGACGTTGTCCGAATCCACGCCAAAGGTGTCATGGAACCGGAAGAGCATGGGCACAGGCGCTTCGAGAATCGGCGGAACCTCTGTGGCGAGGCTCATGTCCTTGTTGAATCGGAGGCCCTGGGGCCGTCTCGATAGCTCGATCATGGTGTTGATGTACTCGCGGCCATGAATTCCGTCCCGGGTGGGCCGGACGATCTCGCTCATGTCCGTCCACATGGAATCGAACCCCTCACCCACGAAGGGTCCCCGGTAGCCCGCGCCGGAAACGGGAATGCTTCCGGTGTGGGCCTGATACCAGGTCCGGTGAATGATGGCGGGAGTCCAGTACTCATCCCCGAGAAAGCGGTACTCGGGATTGACGACCCGTGAGAAAATGCCTTTAGTGCACTCCTGAACGCAGCGGAAACAGCTGTTGCAGGTGTAAAGGTATTGGGGATCGGCCATCTGGCTCATGTGGAGGTAGTTGTCCGCAAAGATGTTATACACGCATTTTTTTTTCACACATTGCCGGCAGCTTCCCGCGCAATCCTCCCGGAACTCGACAGTGGCGTATTTGCCAACCGGATGAAGCCGGGGCGGGGCCGGTTTTGTGGAAATATGATATTTTTTGGGCATAGTTCCCTCTTATAGTTAATTTCTCAGGCCCGAGCCTTCTACGATCTCTTTGACTTTCTCTTCCGCCTCGATGGCCATGATATGAACGCCGTGGACGCCTTTCATGGACTTCAACTCCTCAATGGTTTCAAGGCAGATCTTCATTCCTTCTTCCCCCTGTTTCTCTTTGGGAACGCCGGAGAGCCGCTTAATGATGGTATCGGGAACATCCATGCCAGCCACCTTGTTTTTCATGTAGGTGGCCATTCCGAGCGTCTTGATGGGGGTGACGCCGCCCATGATGTAGACCCGTTCCGTGAGTCCTTCTTCTTTGGCGAGGCGGACCCACTCCTTGAAGCGCTCCATGTTGAAAATGCACTGGGTCTGGATGAAATCGACACCCGCGTCGATCTTCTTGCCGAGACGGAGCACCCGGTATTCGAAGGGATCGGCAAAGGGGTTCGCCGCCGCGCCGATGAACATTTTCGGAGCCTCTTTCAGTTCAAAACCGCTCATGTCTTTTCCCGTATCCCTCATGTCGCGCACCGTCCGGATCAGGTTCATGCTGTCGATGTCGAACACGTTCAGGGCGTCGGGCTGGCTACCAAAACTCTGGTGATCCCCGGAAAGGCAGAGGATGTTCCGGATACCTAAAGAGTAGGCCCCCAGGATGTCGCTCTGGATGGCGATGCGGTTCCGATCCCGGCAGACCATCTGCATGACCGGCTCCAAGCCCATGTCGAGGAGATGCTTGGATGCGGCGATGCTGGACATCCGTACAATGGCGGTCTGGTTGTCAGTGACGTTCACGGCGTCGACGCAGCCTCTCAAAAGTTCGCCTTTTTTTGTAATCACATTCATGTCCGCGCCGCGAGGCGGACCGCACTCTCCGGTGACGGCGAATTCACCTTTTAAAAAAGTCTCATGGAGTTTGCTGATGGGGGTTGTTGTCATAGGATATGGTCCTCCCGCACGAGTTTTCTTGGTCCGCCTGAATGACTGGTTTTCCAGTTCTTTGGAGGAATGTAGGTTCTTAAATTATTGAGCTGTCCCAATGCTGTGAGGCGATCGATGATCAGTTGCCACGCGCATTCGGTCTCCGGATTCACTTCGCATTTGCCTTTCTGGGAGCCGCCGCAGGGTCCGTTCAAGAGTTTCTTGGAGCAGCGGGTCACGGGACAGATCGCGCCGAATACCCCAAGGCCGCAGTTGCCGCACCCCAGGCACTCCTCGGTGAAAACGCCCTGGCTCTCCTGAACGCCCAGGAAGGTGGTGTTGAGGGCGGGATAGACGGGAGATTTGGGAAAACGGCGGGCTATGGCCTGAACCCCCGCGCCGCATGCCATGGAAAGCACGGCTTCATTGTCGCCGATTTTTTTGGCGGCTTCCTGGATAAATTCGTTCTCGCACTGGCGCTCGACGGTCTGTTGGCTGATTTCAACACTCTGGCCGTCTATTTTGAAGGTCATGCGCAATGCCGAAGCAAGGGCCGCCGTCTCATCTTCGCCGCCGGCGAAGCAGGTTTTGACGCAAGTGCCGCAACCCAGAATGAGCAGCTTCTTATACGGCTTGACCATTTTTTTAATTTCTTCAATCGGTTTTTGTTGACCAACGATCATAGGTTACTCCGTTATGGTAAATGTTAACCGGCTTTTTTTTAGCCATTATAGGGCTGCGGGATTGGGGCCCAACTCTTCCAAATCCCCGAGAATGCCCGAAACGATCCTTTCCACAGCCGAAGGGTCCGTGGCGTTTACGTGGTGCATGGTGAGCCGTTTCCCCTTGACACCGATCTCATCGAGAACGCTCTGTGTTTTTTCCATGCGCTTTCTCGCCCGGATGTTCCCCTCCATATACCGGCATGCGCCTTCGGGGCAGACGAGTATGGTCACCGCGTCGGCCCCCGCTTCAAAAGCTTTGAGCAGGAAAACTTCGGACACCATGCCCGAACAGGGCATTTTGACGACCTTCACGTCCACATGGTCCGAAGAGAGGCTCTGTCTCTCCGTGAATGCGTTGATGCAATGGAACAGGGTGATTTTAGCCTTGAATGTTTTTCCCATGGTGTAAAATCGCAATCCTTAATTGAAACGCCCGAACGAAAACCCTCTTTTTTTCCAATTTCTTGCAGAGCTTCCATATTAACCTCCGAAATACGCCAATGTATTTCTCGGGTTAAATATGGTGAAGCTCTTGGCCTTCCTTGAACGTGGAAAAAAAGCCTGTTTTTCGTTCGGGCGCTATTTAAAATTCGTCCAAATAAAAAAGGCGTCGATAACCCTAGTGGGTATTGACGCCTTTGTCGTCCTTCTTCTTTTGTCACCGCACGTCATTGTGCGGAAAAATCAATTGTACGCAAGTGTACGGAATCTGTTTAAATGTTCTGAAGCATCGTGTCAACTCTTTTTTTTGTTTGATTCAGGGTTATCGCATTTGGAATAACTCCGGCGGCCAAATTTTTGAAAAGTTTGACAAACACATTTTGCAGGAATGGCGCTCAGCGTTCCTTCGACCCTCCCAAAACCCATTTGTCCAGATTTTTAAAATCTGCTCCCCCGGAAGGGCCGCGGAGTTTAAAAACAAGACTTAATCAGAATCACAACACCAAAACAGACATCCCCTTTGTCTGATCATTCGTGCATTATTAATAATTTCCAAAAAAAATAAAATATGATAGTAAATCAGGTGCTTTTTAAATGGCGAGCCAATACCATTCAAAGGGAAGGAGATAGAGACCATGTGTCGTTTATTTGCGGTAACCAGTGATAAGCCCTTATCGCCCATGGTTGCCCTGGAGGCCCTGGACGTTATGCGGGAAGGTCATGACGGTTCAGGCGTGGGGCTTTTTTTAAGGGATCTTGGCGGCCCTTTCGAGGGAATCAAGGATGCGCCCATCCTTTCCGGAATTTTTACGGAAAGCGGCTTGAAACGTCTGGACACATACATGATGGACCTGGGGTTCATGACCAAGTACAAGCTCTCCATCCGGGTGCCTAAAGCACAACCCGAGGGGGTTCCGTCACGGGATATCTATCTGATCCGGGCATATGAGTATCCCCAGGAGTGGGACGATCTGACCTTTGAAGAGCGTGGAGAAAGGCTCATGCTGATCCGCCTCGAACTGCGGCAGCGGGGCGCGGAAAAAAACGATATGATCGTTTTCTCCTTCTGGCCCGACGTGATCATGATCAAGGAGATCGGGGACCCCATGACGGTGGGCAAGTATCTGCAACTCGACAAGCCCGAACTTCAGGCCAGAATCATCATGGCCCAGGGACGGCAAAACACCAATTACGCCATTGATCTCTACGCCTGCCACCCCTTTTTCGTGGAAGGGTACTCCACCATGACCAACGGTGAAAACACGGCCTTCATTCCCATCAAGGAGTTTCTCATGTCCCGGGGCTTTCCGGGGTACACGGGGTTTCAGTCGGATTCCGAGGTGTTCACCCATATTCTCCATTACAGCATCAAAAAGCTCGGCCTGGGGCTTGACGCTTACAAGCACGTCATTACTCCCCTTCAGGAGGGGGACCTGGAGAAACATCCGAATGCCGCGTTTTTGAAGCAATTGAAACACTCATGCCGTCGGATGATCATTGATGGCCCCAATTGCGTGATCGGATGCCTTCCAGATCATACCCTTTTCATGGCCCAGGACCGGAAAAAACTCCGTCCCGGTGTTGTGGGCGGCCGTCCGGGAATCTACGCCTTTTCATCGGAGATCTGCGGTCTTGACGCGGTGATTCCCGATCGGGACAAGTCCAAGGATTTTCAACCCATGCATCTGGATACGGTGAGTGTCGGGCCGGATCGCAAGGCGGTTCAGATATGCCGGCAGACAGAGAAGTTGGCGCCCCTCAAACCCGTTTAAAGATATGACTTAACGGATGGGGAACCTTGGATGTCGATCCGTTCAGTTTTGCCATCAGCATGGCGATGCCTGTCGATATTGGGTTCAGGGGCGTATAGAACGCCGGATTCACCTTCATCAGGTGGAACATTGCCTCCACGGTGGCGCAGAGGTCGTTGCATTCGCCGCTTAGATAGACGTTCTCTCTTCCAAGGCGTTTGATCAATCTTGCGGAGAGTTCATCAATGGCGCAATGCCCTACGATCAGGACACGACCCTCAAGGGCGTCGATAAGATCCGCGTCGTGCCCTTTCCCCACCACCAGGGTCCATCCTCCCTTGCCACCGTGGTCAAAATGCATGGTCTGGAGAACGCAGAGGGGATTGTTCACGCAACCCTCCATGCAGGCTCGGGTTTTGCCCTAAATCACTGGCACATCTTTGGGAAAGGCGTCGTAAAGGGTCCATGGGTAGTGCCCGCTTGTTGGCATATCCTTTAAAAGATCAACTCTTTCAAGATGATCGACATCACCTGCAAGATCAATATCCTCAAGTCCTTTCACCAAACCGCCAAGCCCTTTATCGACGGCCAATCGCAGATGGGGGATATCGGATAGGTCGAGGCCGAAAATTTTCGCCCCCACGATGTCCGCCGCAACTACATTGCGGCTGCCGATGAGGACTCTGAAGGGGCGGACCTGGCGATCTGCAAGGGCGGTGGCGAAATAGTGCCCGTGAATGGTTCCTTCCACACCTTCAATCAAGGTAACATCCGGCTGGATATAGGCCAGAATATCCACCAGTTTGGAGTGAAGTTTGTCGTTATGGTCAACGCTGCGGGATCGGTGCATGGGAAACCCCCATTGGTTTTTCACGCCCAGGGTGACCACGCCCATGGAGTGGGTTTTGAGTTTTGGAACGTTGATGTAGAGATGCTGGTCCTTTTCCTCTATCAAGCGCACCACGGTCTCTGGCATGTTGAAGGAGGAGAGCCTATACCCATCGGAGTGATCCGTCGAACATGAAGGATCTCTCTTGAATGAAAAAATTTTCGATTTGTCTTCATCAAGGAAAACCGGTATGGCTCCTGTTTCTTTACATATTTTTGTGTAGCCCGTGGCTTTGAAAACGATCCTCGTGTAATTGGCCTGTGTGGAATTTTCAAAAAGATAAATTTTTTTTGCGCCCGCCTTTTTCCAGTAGCGGATGACAGCCCGTAACACTTCAACCCGGGTGTGGCTGTAAGCCTTTGCATCCACAGCGTTGGGCTTGATATAAACTTCCCCGCTGGAT
>JAGVHJ010000342.1 GCA_020056645.1 Desulfobacterales bacterium | reverse complement strand
TTCCGATCTCTCTCTTTTGTGGTTTTTAATTTGAATAATTTCCCGTTACCGGAATCGCTCACCTTGATCACGTCCGTGGCAAAGTATAGTTTGGCGCCGCGATAGACCTGCATCGGTTCGACGACGAGCAGATCCAGAAAATCAAAGGTTTCAGGCCCGCCGATTTCAAAGTGTAAAGGGTGATAGCCGTCGCAGATGATCGGTGGAAAAGACCAGAATTCCCCCATCAGATCAGGTTCGCAGTAATTACAATCCGGATTGAAAATCGGGGTATTGCTGTCAAACGAAGCCAGCACGGTTCGCCCGCCGCCATCCTTGATGAGCAGGCGGAAAGGCCGGGTTTCTACTACAGCGGACACGTTATTGCCGGAAACCACATACTTCGATTTTAAAGATGGCGGCGGCTTCGGCGCCATGGCAAATAGTGGCTGAACGCCGATCGACAAGCAAAAAAGTACTGAAAAGATTATTTTGAACAGTTGCATTGTATCCTGCCCTTAAAGTTAACTGGTTGCAAGTTTTAAAAATCATACGTCAATTTGAAATTATTGTAAAATTATGATTTTTCCTTTGGGCCAAAAATGATGGCTACAAAGGAGATTCCATGATCCAAGCCGCTGTGAAGCCTCAATATACAAAGATTCCGGTGAAATTAACCGAAAAACAGTTTAACGAATTTATCTTGCCATACCTTTCACTCGATGTTCAAGTTTTTGTTAATTTTTTCCAACTCCGGCGTTGGAAAAAAAATTTGATCCTCAAAATACGCCCTGTATTCCTGCGGTTAGATTTTTTTCCGCCTTGGATTTGAACAAATTTCATAGAAACTTGAAGATCGAGTTTCAATGCCAAAAAGAGGACCAAGGTGCAAGATTGGGTATTTCAATGTTTTCAATCACATGATGAACGTTTTATATACCGGCATGAAATGGAAAGAACTGCCAATTGAAAAAGATGAGAATGGCAACCCTGAGGTCCATTATACCGTTATTTTCAAGAAATATGGGAATTGGCCGGATGATGGTTCAACGTTATCGCCACTCATGACCGATCAGGTGCTTGTATTCACCAAGGGATCGGCAAAGCCATCCTGCCTACATAAGGATTAATCACGAAGTCACGAAGAGGCAAAAGAACTGAAAAAATTACAGAATCACACTGCTTGCCGCTTGACACCCACCATGAAACCTGGGATAAATAAACACATCATAATGACGTTCGATTTTGAAGCCTCTTTTTTTCCCTCCGGGGGCCAGCTTTTAAAAAGCTGGACAAATAGGTTTTTAAATTTTGATTGGCAACCTTGAGAAAAGCTCCCGGCAGGGCCGGAGGCATATTAAGCGCCTGATCGAAAACCGTCTTTTTTTCCATGTAAAACACCAGCGTTACAAGAAGTCTACCCAAGGAAAACCGGCTTTGATCTCAAAAAGAAACAAATCGATCATCCTTTTGTATTGTTTCATGTGCCTTCTCGCGGTTATGACTGCGGCTGAGGCGTTCGAACTCCCTCCGGTAGAGCCGGACGCAGGCCGCCTATCCCAGATGACCCATATTTTCATAAAAGGTGTTGATTTAGAGGGGAATACGATATTCTCCGACAGCGCACTTCAACCTATCATTGCGCCCTACCTCAACCGGGATGTCCGAATCACGGAGTTGCAGGAGCTGAGAAAGGAGCTGACCCGGTATTATGTGGTCAATGGGTACATCAATTCCGGCGCGGTCATTCACGACCAGGAGATCAGGGATGGACGGCTGGCCATCCAGATCATTGAAGGGAAGGTGGCGCAGACCGTTATTTACGGCAATGCACGGCTTCGCTCCCACTATATCGGGAGCCGGATAGCGAGCGCCGCCGGTGGGAAAGCGCCCCTCAATATGCACCGGTTACGGGAGCGGTTAAAAATCGTGAAGCAGGACCGCCGTATCAAAAACATCCATGCGACGATCAAACCCGGCCTCTATCCGGGAGAGGCCGTTTTGGAGCTGACTGTGGAGGAAGCACGGCCCTATGAATTCGGTTTCCGGTTCAACAATCACAATGCGCCCAGTATCGGAAGCTTCAGAAAGGAGGTCTACCTTTCCCATTTCAACCTGACAGGCTGGGGCGATAGTGTGGGACTTCAATATGGAATGACCGGGGGGCTCGATGACTATGACATAATTTATAGTGCGCCGGTCACCCGCTGGGACACGCGGCTCATTCTGGGAGAAAACCGCTCCATTGCATCGGTGGTATTGGAACCGTATGACCAGCTCGACATCAAAAGCGACACCACAACCCATACAGCAGGAATCGAACAGAGTCTCTTCCGGACCTCCTCAAAAAACATGACCCTGGGAGTGAAACTGGATAAACGAAAGGGACACACCCGGTTGTTGAATGAGTCCTTTACCTTTACTGGAGGGGGTGAAAGCGGGAGGACCAAACTCTCTGTCCTGCGCTGTTATCAGGAATGGGTGGACCGGTCCACTGGTCGTGTCTTTGCATTCCGGTCAACTTTCAGCTTTGGTCTGGGCATTATGGATGCAACCGTAACGGACGAGGAGCGGGACGCTGAATTCGTTTCCTGGAAAGGTCAGTTTCAATGGCTCCACCGCTTGAGATGGTTAAACAGCCAAATACTTATCAGTTACAGTCAACAATGGTCGCATGACCCGCTGTTGACCAATGAATCATTCGCCATTGGCGGGTCCGGAACAGTGAGGGGGTACCGGGAAAATGAATTGACGACGGATAACGGCGTCGTGGCCTCTTTGGAATGGCGCATGCAGATATTCAATCTGAGAGTGCCGTATCTGAGCAAAAAAGAGAACCACGGCGGCTTTCAGATCGCCCCCTTTATCGATTTTGGCAAGGGATGGCAAACCCAGGGTCCTGATCCAAAGGATAATCGGCTATCGAGCATTGGGCTTGCCTCATACTGGTCGGTGAATGATCAGATCCGTGCGGAACTCCAGTGGGGATATGGAATCGAATCGATCGAACGAAGCGGAGAAAGCGATCTGCAGGATGATGGTATTCATTTCTCGATTCAGGCATCACTTTTTTAGAGGTGATTCACCGATGCAACATTTGAACTACCGG
>JAGVHJ010000415.1 GCA_020056645.1 Desulfobacterales bacterium | reverse complement strand
GTTGGACGGCCCAGCTCCTGAAGTAATCATCACGCTTTTACCCACGCACCCTTTTCGAAAAGCTCCGATGATGCGTAAGCTGACTCAAAAGGCCCAGGGTGAATTCGGCCTGGTAAATAGCGTGCGGCCCATTCGTGTTCATGAATCAAGCCACTTGACGGTGGATGTCAACGGTAGACTCAATCCCATATGGGCCGACTATTTTCCAAAAGAAGCCCTTCCTTGGATGACCTTGCATAGATCCTATGGGTTGTTTTCAGCTTATAGCACGACAAAACCTTATGGCCGCGTCTATTGTCATGAGATTACCGACCCGGTGGAAATGGTGGATATCGATACCCCTGAAGATGTTGAAGTTGCACGCCTGATCCTTCAGGAGGGCTTTTTTAGCTTGCGTGATATGCAATGAGAATCGTGATTCCTGTTTTTGACTTTTCAACACAGAATTCGCAACTGGCGTTGGCCCAAATTGACAATACAACTCTCCTGGGCAGGACTATTTCCGCACTCATTTCTTTTCAGCTGACGGATATCATTGTCGGGTCCGACAATCCCAAAGTGCTCGTTGAAGCCGCCCGCCATGGCGTCAAGGTCCTGCTTCAGGAAAAACCGGATCTGACAGAACGCTATCTGATACCGGGCGCCATGGGCATGCTTCGAACGCTTCCAGAGGTTCCGGTTCCTACCGCCGTGCTTTGGCATGGTTTTTCTGAGCTGAAAAACGATTTTTTAATTCGATTGAGCCAGGTATCTTTCAGGGATGGAATAAAACTGGCGCTTACGGTTGCCTTGAGCAAGGATCATCCATGCCAGTTAAGCGAATCCGTCAACCTGCTTGCGGCAGGGGTCTATTTCCCCTTGCACATCGATCCATCCCTGAAAGATGTGTTGTTATCGCCCTCATTTTGTTTTGAGTGGCCCGCAAACACCAATGGGCCGGGAATGCTGTTCATTCGTAACGCCACTCCATCGGGTTCACATTTCAGGACCACATCGCTTTCCCCCGAGCACTGGTCTGCAGATGGTGTCATGGAATACCTTGGCTGTAAAGAAGCCAGAATCGTTTTGCCGCTTTCCGGAAACACGATTAAAAACTATACGCTTTCCGCAGCGACATTGGACCGGCGGCTTTCCCCTTTGATTCGAATCTGGCGACACGGCATCAATGGACGATCATTTTTGGCCGTTAATTCCAGCATTGCTTTACAATCGGCGTATTCGGTAAAATTATGGCGCATCGATCAAGGAGACTTGCTCCCTCTTGCTCAAAGTGGCATTGCTATTGATCAGGCAGGGGTAGCAGATGCCTTCAACCATGGAGGAGAAAAGTGGTGGCTTTTTTCAATGCCTGAAATTGAGTCCCCTTGTACGCTATCCTTATGGCTGGTTCAACAACATGCGGAAGGCAGCGGCCTTGCGAATGTTCTTCTTCCCTGGGAATCGGAAAAAGGAGGATTTGTTCGTGATATCAACGATGGACCTATCTCAACCCAAGAAGGGTCGCCGATTCTTGGAAGACAGGGTTTCCCTCCCATTTATGAATTTGATTCCTTAGCGGCTTTGTTCGCCCCAGGAAGTTTGCCGAAGCAAGAGCCCAAAATATCGCCGGAATCTGTTGTCTCGATCATCCAGCACCCCACCCATTGCTATCCTGTCAAAAATCGAATCGATCTTCTTCGTCTACGCACCGGGTTGAGAATTGAAGGAAGGCCCGAGCCATGACCGATAGGTTCTTTCCATGGGATCATCAAACGAATATCTCCACTATATGGGAAGATATTCACCATTACGCGTATATTTTGGGAAACGCCTGCGTGTCCAATCCATATACAAAAGGCGCACGACTCTATCGATCCGTTGTCAAAATTTCCCAGGCCGCCATGGCGGATCAGCCGCACGTTTTCAACGATACTCCGACTGGCCATGGTTTGGAGGAGGTCCCTGAATTGGCTGATTGTTTCCGCCCTGATCCTGGGGCAGGAACACTTTTCGCCCTTCCCATGGAAGAGGGCGGTGTTGTCATCACAACGAGCGGGCCTGGTCAGGTGGTTCGTTTCAGGCCTGATGGTGTTAAACTTTACACGATTGACCTGCGGCTTGGTCGTCACAACAACGCCTTCTATCTATGCACATCTCCTCTGCAGGGAGGCGTCACATTACTGCTTGATCAATACTACCGTATTGTCAATATCGATGGAGAGGGCGTTATAAAAAACGATCTGGCGATGCCCATGCCGTTTATCACCTCTATCCATTTTGACGCTCAAAGGGAAAGGTTCCACGTATGTAGCGCCGCATCAGGTGTCTGCGCTATTTACGACCCGTTGTGGAATCTCCAGTCGGTTTATGAAAAATGGCCCTTATCCACGGAGCGGAAGAGCCCATTACGTCTTTTTTATGACCCATATCGGGAAGGTTTTTGGGTCGTGCTTGGGTTGCAAGGGAGTGTCTATCCCCTTTCGCTTGTCATGTATGATCACGACGGACAGTTCAGCGGCAAAATAGTGCATCTGCCAATTGCTGGTACGAATGCCGTCACCTGCACCGACACGCTTGGCCGGTTTCATATGTGCTGCAAACGAACAGAAACATCCATGTTTGACGCCTTGGGCCTTCCTATTGCTGGAACGCCGCTCCCACAATGCCGTTCTCTTCAGACGAGAGGTGACACCTTGTTTGCTGTTGGGCGGGTTGATCTGAAACTCAGGATCTTTTCCATGAAAAATAGCTATAGTGACAACGTAAAAGAGGAAGGTTCTCCATGAAAACCTCTCAGTTTCGCCCCGATGGCGCCATGCCGGTTGATCTGATCCAAAGGGGAGATCCCGTTCATCATGACCACCACTCCATTCTTGAAGGAGTTTCTGTCATTCTTCCCATGTATAACGAAGAAAAGCACATCAAAGATGTGTTAACCCATCTATTCGCCACTCTGTCATCGATGAAAATCAAGTATGAGGTGATCGTTGTCAATGATGGGTCAACCGACAACTGCGTAAAGATCGCTCAAGGATTCCCTGTGGAAATCATTAGTCATGCTCGAAACTGCGGGTATGGAAAAGCGATTAAAAGCGGGGTTCATGCCGCCCGATACGAATGGGTCATATGGCTGGATGCCGATGGGCAGCATCCACCGGAATTGATACCGGAAATGGTTGCTCAAGCTGAAGGTGCTGATGCGGTCATCGGAATCCGGCCTCTGCAAAACTCCATAACCCGTCTACGCATGGTGGGCAAGGCCGCAATCAGAACGCTTGCGCAAATTCTTCTCGGAGTCAATGTCCCAGACTTGAACTGCGGGTTCAGGGCTTTCAGGAAACGGATTCTCGTCAAATATCTTCATCTTCTTCCGGACGGTTACTCTGCTTCCATGACCAGCACGCTCATTTTTTATTTTCGGGGATATGTGATCAAGACCTTACCGGTACAGGTGAACATCTCAAACGCCACAAGCCACATGGATGTTGTCAAAGACGGCCTAAAAGCATTGAATCAGATTTTACGCATGGCAATGTTGTTCGCTCCATGGCGGACTTTTGGAACAATGGGCTTTTTTTTCATTGCGCTCGGCGTCATTTATGGCTTCTGGAACTATTTCACCGTGGCTTTTTTTCCATCAAGCGCCGGCATGTGCATCAATATGGGGATCTCATCGATTTTCTTTGGGCTGCTCATGGATCAAATATCCGAATTCCGAAAGGAGCAATTTGAATAATGGGTGGTTTGCTCGCGCCTCTATTGGCCATAACCATGGTGCTCATATTTTGGAATTATCGGCGAGGAAGATATGTGCACCAATGGTCCAATGATGCAAAAAACCTTTATATTTGGATTCGTATCGCAGAGGACGACAAACCCTTTCAAAGGGATTATCTATCCGGCAAGGTTCATATCAAAGCTTACATGCCCCTGTGCCGTATGCTGATGAATTTTTTCAGAGGTTTTTTCAAGAGTATCGAAAAATCAGTTATCGCCTGCCATATCTGCTTAACCACCGCCTTTGTTTATGGGTGGGGCCTTACCTTTTATGTATGGACGGGATCGATTCTGTCTGCGCTCCTGGGTTTTATGTTGGTCATTCCCCTGACGCACACTATCGCCGGCGACACCCTCTCCGCAGGGCTTCCAGGAAACTGGACTCCCCGGTTTTTCAGCAATGCGGCGCTTCCCTGGTTTTTGTTGCTTGTGACCCTTTCCTTCAATGATCCATGGCTTTTTCCGGCGAGTGGCGTTCTGAGCAGCCTCATTTTTCATCTCCACCCGGTTACCGGCATCATTACCGGTGTGGTGCTGATACTTTCAATGGGACTTTGCTTGAAAGTTGAGTTAATCCAATGGATTCCGGCACTGATAACACTTTCTCTCGCGTGTGCCGGACCGGTGTTGTTTCAGATATTGTATCAATCCGAGACACGTGCGCACACCAGGCTCAACAAAAAGCAGATTTCGGAATACAATGCGTTGGGATTTGCCCGGTTTGATCTCTGGCCCTACCCGAATTCGGTGATAGGCGCTCATTTGGGAACAAATGTGCAGGCGCTCATCGGCTGCCTCATGCTTCCCCTCGCCATTTTCTTTTTTATGGACGCAACCCTGCCGTCATCAATTGAACAGCCGCCATCGAATACATTGGCTTCTCTTTCTATCTTTAACATGATCCTTTGCGCTTTACTGGTGATGCGCATGGAGCCATTTGGTTATGTAATAGTCTTTTTTGGTTCTTTGGGTGTCGCTGGCCATTTTCACGAATGGCTTCTCCTTCCGATGCTGGTTATCGTTATGTATCAATATCGCCACAGAGGAAGTCGTCCTCCGGCCATTCTCGCCCTTCTTTCCATCGTTCCGCTATCGATGGTGCTTGCAAATCAACAGCCTTTTCAACCTGTCACCCATCTTTCTCTTCTTTTCAACCTGCTGGCTCCAGGCATCTACCTCGTATATCTTTGTTCCTGTCTATTCCATTATCGCATCGTTCCTTTCTGGCTTAATCGAACCATCGTGAATGCGGACTTCGGTAGGATACTCAAAGGGATTTTATTGACACCTATATATTTTGCTCTGATCGGACTGGATAGGAATATAGAAAAAATGGATATCAATTTAATAAGCTATGTCAGCACGTTGGCAGCGATCCTAACCATAGCTTATTGTTTACGGTCTTATGTGAAAAATTATCGTGGCAGTAACGAGGATAGCGAAGATATGAAGGTATTTAGGTGGATAAAAGAAAACCTATCTGAAGAGGTTTTGATCCATGCGGTAAGCAATTTGCCGCCGCTTCAAGATCCTGATCGACCTGAAACCTCAAGTTTTGCCTTTCGATTGAGGGCGATTGCTCAACGATCCATCACTGGATGCTGGAAAGATGGCGGTATTCTGTACTATTTTTCTCCATTTGATTTTTTCGATTGGTGGAATCGAATGAATAAAATTGGGGAGGTTCTGCGCAAGAAGGATCTTTCGGCCATTTTCAGGCAGGCCCAGGAGTTTGGAGCAGATGTTATCCTCTACCCCAGTTCGATGAACGCCCCATCAGAAAAACTGGAGGGGCGCACCTTGGCAACATTTTCCCGCTACACCATTTTTGAATTACCCAAGAAAGCGATTTGATCATCGTGTGCGGTATCACAGGTTTACTATTTTTTGATGAACGGTCTCCAGGGCCGGAAGTCATCCGTGCCATGACCCACGCCATCTCCCATCGCGGGCCGGACGGTGAAGGCTTTTGGATCAAGAAAAGCATGGGACTTGGTCATTGCCGTCTGTCCATCATTGATCTTTCAGATAAAGGCCGTCAACCTATGGTGGAGAGAAGCGCCGGCGTGGTGATAACCTATAATGGTGAAATTTATAATTATCGGACGATCCGGGCCGAACTGGAAACCCTGGGGCATTCCTTTTTCAGTCAGACCGATACAGAGGTGGTATTGCGATCCTACCTGCAATGGGGAAACGATTGCCTTCACCATTTTATCGGAATGTTCGCCTTTGCTCTCTGGGACACAAAAAAAGAACGGCTTTTGCTGGCAAGAGATCCGGCGGGCATAAAACCGCTTTTCTATTTTGAGGCTTCCCGTTTACTGATTTTTGGGTCCGAAATCAAGGCGGTTCTGGCCTCAGGCATGGTCGATCCCCATTTGAATAACAAAGGTGTTCTTGATTGCTGCGCTTTTGGTGCGGTCATCTCCCCCAACACCCTATTTGCAAATATAAAACAGCTCCCCCCAGGCCACGCCATGCTTGCAGAAAATGGCCATTTGTCCATTTGGCGCTATCATCAACCGATGCTTACCAGCCGTACCCCCAGAAGTGACAATGATTGGATAGAGGAGTTTGAGTCCCGGCTCAGAAACTCGGTATCCTCCACCATGATTGCAGATGTGCCGGTAGGCGTCCTGCTCTCTGGAGGCGTGGACTCCACATTGATCGCCGCAATAATGAGATCTGAAACAGCAAAAGACTTAAAGGCTTTTACGTTGGGATTTCCACAAAGGGGCTATGATGAATCGTCTGCTGCTGCAAAGACGGCCCGCATGTATGGTATGGATCACAGCGTTGCAACCGTTCGCGAAGAAAACTTGCCTGAACTGCTTCAAAAAGTGATCGAACATTCAGAGGAGGGGGTAATCAATCCATCCTTCGTCGCCACATGGGAGCTCTCCAGGGTGGTGTCTTCCCACCTCAAAGTGGTTCTGGCCGGTGATGGTGCTGACGAATTGATGGCCGGGTATGAAACTTACCCCATGAGCCTGATCGCTTCGCAGCTAAGGCGGTTTATTCCGAGACCGCCTCTTAAAATGCTCGCGGCGGTTTTCGAAGCAATGCCCGGAGGATTTGGAAAACGATCCTGGGCGGATAGCATTTGGAGGGCGTTTTATGGATTGTCCATTGATGGCGATTGTCGGCATGGGGCATGGCGCACCCTGATACCCAGGGAGAAAATTAGGAATTATTTCAGTCATCCGGATATTTTGAAATGTCTCAAAGACTATAACGCCTTAGAAACCGTCTATGGAACCTATCTTCGTAATGACCAGAGCCAGAGCGATCTGCAATCACTTCTTTCGGCGGACCTGAGCCTTTACCTGCCCCATGACGGCTTGGTTAAAATGGATCGGATGGGAATGGCCAATGGCCTGGAGATTCGAGTTCCTTTCCTGAATCACGATCTGATCCAGTTTATCATGGCGATGCCTGACCATCTTAAATTCCAGGGATGGGGGAAGGGAAAGATCGCCCTCCGGAAAGTCGCAAAGGGCCTCGTTTCCGAATCCATCCTCAAGGCCAGGAAGATGGGATTCAACGCCCCGGCTGACCGGTGGCTGAATGGGCCGCTTAGAACTTTTGTCCTGGATACGCTCACGCCCCACAAGCTCGCCGAATCGGGTTTTTTCAATCCGAAAAGTGTGGAAAAACTGATCGATCGCCATATGCGGGGCGAACGAAATCACGCCTGGGAACTCTGGCTCATCCTTTTTCTGACCCTCTGGCACAAGAGCTTTCTGGGAAAAGAAAGACTTTTTCGCGTCACCCCAAAGCGATGATAGCACACTTTAAAATTCTATCTGAGGAAAAAGGGCGAAAGGGGGCCTGGGGAATGGCCTTGCTTGTCATTGATGTTGTCCTGAAATCGTATCTGTTGAGCCTTGTGGCCTCGCTCGTCCCGAATGTCCTCACGCCATCCCTGCATGCCCTGCGGGGCGTTCGGATCGGGAAAAAGGTGTTTATTGATCG
>JAGVHJ010000224.1 GCA_020056645.1 Desulfobacterales bacterium | reverse complement strand
GGCAAATAGGTTTTTAGATGGTGTTTATAGAACCTTTTTTACCATGTTTGGCAACCTTTTCAAAAGGTTGGCTCCCGGCAGGGCCGTCAAGGCGAATCCGACATGCGATTACCCTGACTTTTAATAACATGATGGAGAATAGATCATGAAGAAGAATCGATGGATATTTTTTGTATGCTGCCTACTCGCAGCGGTGTGGACCCAGTCTGGGCTTGCCGAGCCTCAAAAAGGGCAGAGACCGGCAAACGCCTCTTATACTATTGGGATCGGCGATGTGCTTGATATCGTCACCTGGAAAGAGGCGGACTTCTCCCGTGAAAA
This sequence comes from Desulfobacterales bacterium, assembly GCA_020056645.1. Taxonomy (GTDB): domain Bacteria; phylum Desulfobacterota; class Desulfobacteria; order Desulfobacterales; family JAHIVH01; genus JAHIVH01. The sequence continues at coordinate 3,149 of JAGVHJ010000224.1, read as the reverse complement.
TGTGCTGGTGCGTCTGGACGGAAAAATCACCCTTCCCTTGTTCAATGATGTGCAGGCTGCGGGGAAAACCCCCATCGAGCTAAAGCGAATGCTTGAAGGAGCCATGAAGAGCTATGTCTCGTCGCCGGTGGTAACTATTATCGTGAAATCTCCGGAAAGCCAGAAGTTCTATATTCTGGGTGAGATCATGAAAACCGGTGAATACCCGATCGTGAAAGAGCTAACGGTTCTTCAAGCCTTTGCCCTGGCCGGCGGGTTTACCCAGTGGGCCTCCAAGAAAGAGATTATTCTTCTCCGAAATGAGGGTGGCGAGGAGAAGCGGATACGGATCGATTATAAACGGATTATACGCGGCAAGGATTTGGAGGCCAATGTCTGGATCAAAGCCAATGACACGATTATCGTTCCCTGACCCGAGGAAATAGACCTTCCATGCGAACAATCGGATGCTTTTTGATGATGTTTTTTTGTTTGGCACCTGCGGCTTATGGGGGAAAAGGCGTCTTTACCCCAGCCATTGGCATCGGCGCCGAATATTCGGACAATATCTATCTTACCCATGATGACAAAGTGTCGGATACCGTTCTCTATGCCTCTCCCCAGGTCACCTGGGATCTCTCGGGTGAGAGAAACTCGCTGATCCTTTTTTTCAGCCCCACCTTCAGGAACTACGTCAAGGGGAGCGAAGAGAATGTCACCCACTATAACGCCTCCCTATCTTCAGCGATTCCAGTCTCAAAAGATACTGTTTTTGAACTGACGGACACCTTCCTTTTAAGCGATGATCCGGTGGAGGATCTGGAAGATAGGAGCATCCGGAAAACACGGGCGATCTATCACCGAAACACCACACAGATGGGGGTGAAGAGCCAGTTCGGACCGTTTGAATCCACCTATGTTCAATGCGCCTATTCGGTTTTAAGAAATGATGACCCGTCTGTACAGGACAGCGACGAGTTCACCCCCTCCGCGGGCTTGACACTCCGGTTTCTCTCCCAGTGGCTTCTTTCAATCGAGGGCTCTTATACCCTTGGAGAGTTTTTCAGCCTGCCTGATGAGGAGAGGTCATCGGGTACGGAGGATTTCGATGAAATAAAAACCTCAGTCAAACTCTCCCGGCGGATGACCGATTATATTGATCTTTTTGCCCGATATTCCCAATCGTTCATGCGGTACAAAGGCCTGATGGAAGATTATGATGTCATGGAGCCCGCCCTGGGAATCAGCGTCAAGATGGATGAAGCCCCTCTCTTTTCCATTCAGGTCGGATACTATTTGATGAAGCGGTATGGGTCGGAAGATGAAGGGGGGCTCACTGTTTCAGGAGATCTGGGCCGGAGTTTCCGCTTTAAAAAAGGGAGCTTCCGCCTTTCAGGATCAAGCGGCTATGACGAGTCCTATTTCGGGGCCGAGAATTTGGGATTTTCGATCTATCACCAGGGATCCGCCGATATCGCCTATGCCTTAACCCAGAAGGTCACCTATGAATTGAACACCCAGGTGAGAAGCGACCGGTATAAAAATCTTGGGTACAAGCGAATCGATACCAAATGCCAGGTGGCGACCGGCGTTCGATATAGCCTCAGGGAGTGGGTCAGTATCCGACTCTCCTATGAATATACAAATGTGGACGTCAATGCCGCCCACATCCGGAATCAGGAAACCGACTGGGATTATGAGGAGAACCGTCTGGTTCTTGAGGCCTTTTTTTCCCCAGCGGCCCCGGACGAAGAGGATTGAGCGGCTCTTTGTTTAATTTTTAATTTTCAGGAAAACCTATGAAAAAGAGTGAAACCGTGGCCGTGATTGGTCTGGGATATGTGGGACTGCCTTTGGCGGTGGAATTTGGAAAAATGTATAAGACCATCGGTTATGATCTCAATATTAGGCTCATTGAAAGCTATAAAAAGAAGATCGACCCCACCGGTGAGGTTCTTTCAGCTCAATTTGAAGAGGCTGTTCATCTTGAACCGACCCAAGACCCGTCACGGATCGCCCAGGCCGATTTCATCATTGTAGCGGTGCCGACCCCCGTTGACAACGCCCGGCAGCCCGATCTTCTTCCTGTGAGAAGCGCTGCTGGGGTGGCTGGAAAATATATGAAAAAGGGAGCGGTGGTTGTATTTGAATCCACCGTCTATCCGGGTGTCACCGAAGAGGTATGCGTACCGATCCTGGAACGGGAATCGGGGTATGTGTGGAAAACCGATTTCCATGTGGGATACTCTCCGGAACGAATCAATCCCGGTGACCGGGAGCATACCCTCACCCGGATTAAAAAGGTCGTGTCCGGGGATGACCCGGAAACAACGGAAAAGGTGGCGGTCCTTTACCAATCCATCATCCAGGCAGGGGTTCACCGGACAAAAACCATCAAAGAGGCCGAGGCCGCCAAGGTGATTGAAAACACCCAGCGGGATTTAAATATCGCTCTCATGAACGAGCTTTCGGTGATTTTCGATAAGCTGGGAATCGATACCAGAAGTGTGCTGGAGGCGGCAGGAACCAAATGGAATTTTCTGCCGTTCAGGCCGGGTTTGGTGGGCGGCCACTGTATTGGGGTCGACCCCTATTATCTGACCTACAAGGCGCAGACCGTGGGATATCATCCCGAGGTGATTCTTGCAGGCCGGCGGATTAACGACACCATGGGCAAGTTCATCGTTGAAAAGACAATCAAGTTGATGATCAACGCCGGAAAAAACATCCGGGATGAACGAATGGTCACCTTAATCATCACCGAACAGTACGCCCGTCCTATCCTGCCCATCGTGGATTATGCTTATATCCTGGAAAACGGAGCGGCGGTTATGGAAGGGACCCGTAAGGAATTGATGGATAATCCGGATGTACGGGCGGCTTATTTCGGGGTCTGAAAAACAGTTGCAAGTTGCAAGATGCAAGTGGGAAAAAACCTTAAACCCTATTCTTTGCACCTAATCACATGCTGCGTGGTGCTCCCTGGGGCCCTGATTTACAACGTGTATTTGGTGTAGTGCAACTTGTAACTTGATGGTATAGGAATTTCCTATTTGGACGCAGATCGACGCAGATTGCCAAGATTTTGAAGATGAAGAATAGTTATCTGCGGGTATCTGCGAAAATCAGCGTCCTAATTTAAATCTGGCATCTTGCATCTTCTATAAAGG
>JAGVHJ010000545.1 GCA_020056645.1 Desulfobacterales bacterium | reverse complement strand
TCAAAGGCGGTGACGCCGTCGTTCGCAAGCTCTTCCGCTGTTTTTTCCTTTTTATTGCCCCAGAGCGAACACCCTGAGGAAAGAAAAAAAACCATCAGACATAAGGATATGAATTGTTTCATGATTTCAAATTTTCAATATAGTGTTCCGCCGCCATGGCGGCGACTGCGCCATCTCCGACAGCCGTCGAAATCTGTCTTAAAGGCGTGTTTCTGATATCGCCGGCGGCAAAAACGCCGGGGATAGAGGTCCGCATGTGTTCATCCGTGACGATGAACCCCTGTTCATCGAGTTGCAACGCAGCTCCCGCAAATCCGATGTTGGGAAGAATGCCGATCCATATAAAGCATCCTTCGCAGGGAATCTGTCTCTCATCGCCGGTTTTGACATTTTTAACACGAACGCCCTCAACCCCGGCTTCACCATCAATCCCCGAGATGACCGAGTCCCAAACCATTTCGATTTTGGGATTTTCAAACGCCCTCTCCTGGAGGATTTTAGCCGCCCTCAAGGCGTTTCTCCGATGCACCAGGTACACCTTTTTCGCAAACCGGGTCAGATAGATGCTCTCTTGAACCGCCGTGTCTCCGCCGCCCACCGTCACCACCACCTTCTCTTTAAAAAAAGGGCCGTCACAGGTGGCGCAATAGGAGAGGCCTCTTCCCACATAACGATCTTCTCCGATGCCAGGGGTCCGAGGGGATGCTCCGGTTGCGATGATGACGGCCTTGGCGGTGATCTGCCTGTCGTACAATTTAATTGTCTTGATCGCACCCGAAAGATCCATGGAGAGAACTTCATTCGATTCGATGGGAAGGTTGAACTGTTTTGTCTGTTCGACCATTTTGTCGATGAGGTCGGGACCGCTGATGCCGGAAAATCCGGGGTAGTTCTCGATCCAGTCGGTGACAAGCACCTGGCCTCCGGGGACGATTTTTTCCATAAGGACGACGTTCAGCCTGGAGCGGGCCGCATAGAGCCCTGCCGTAAGACCTGCGGGGCCTCCACCGATAATCACCAGGTCATAGTGGGTTTCTGCCATACCTGAAATATCCTGTTCTAGTGTTCCTGGATTAACCAATCACCTTCTTAATGCTTTCAACGAGCTTCGCCTTTGCGACCATTCCCACGATCTGATCGGAAATATCCCCCTTATTGAAAACGATCAGGGTAGGGATGGCGCGAACACCGTATTTACCCGGCGATACCGGATTCTCATCCACATTGCATTTGACGATCTTTATTTTGTCCCCATACTCTTTGGCGATCTCCTCCAGAATCGGTGCGATCGCACGGCAGGGACCGCACCAGGGGGCCCAGAAATCAATCAAAACCGGTTTATCGGATTTCAATACTTCAGTTTCAAACCCCATATCATCAATCTCGGTTATTCCTTGCGCCATTTTTTATTCCTTTTTGCAAATAAGTGTCCTTACCTTAATCAAAAACGAAATCAGACTATAATGCGGCCCCCCGCCATTGTCAACCGTCACCTTGCCAAAGAAATTGACAGAAGATCGCCGATCTGCTACCCAATCGGGGTTTCTTGATATCATAGTAACGATCCAATCGGGGGAGATGAAATGGGGATAAAGAAAATTCGGGTCGGCACGCTGATCTCAGGCGGAGGCACCAATCTTCAGGCGATTATAGACGCCGCCAAATCGTCTGAAATCGATGCGGAAATTGTCTTTACAGGCACAGACAACCCATCGGCCAAAGGGCTTGTCCGGGCCACCAATGAAGGTATTCCCACCTTTGTCTCTGATTACCGGGCCATCATCGCCGGCTATAAGAAGAATCCCGACAAAACTGTTCCGCCAATGAATTTTGATCTAAAAACCCTCATGGCCAAACAACGTCTTCTCCCACACGATACCTCTCCGGAAAAGATCCGCGCCTTCCTGTGCTCCCGGGCCTTGGCAGAGGCGGATTTGATACGAAACATGGCCGCCTATCCCTTTGATCTCCTGGTGTTGGCCGGTTTCCTAAGAACCTTGACCCCCTATTTTATCGATCAGGTCTCCCCCGATCCCGACAGGCCCAGAATCATGAACATCCATCCGGCCCTCCTTCCTGCCTTTCCTGGAACGGACGGCTATGGAGACACCTTCCGCTACGGATGCAAAGTGGGGGGGGCCACCGTTCATTTCGTCGATTACGGAGAAGATTCGGGCCCCATTATCGGCCAGCGGAGCTTTCCCATTGAGCCTGAAGACACCCTTGATAGCGTGCGTGAAAAGGGACTGAGAGTGGAGTGGGCGCTCTATCCGGCCTGCATTCAGCTGTTTGCGGAAGAGCGGCTTAAAATCGTTCATCTCCCTTCGGATTCCCGGTCGCCTTCGTCGAATAAACGTATCGTGAAGATTATCCCTTTCTGACCCCACTCTGTCAGGCCTGGATCACCTTCACGATCAGGGAGAGGGCCACGAAAGTTCCTATGGATGCTCCAATATTCGTAAAAACAACCACCAGGAGAATGCGGGTCACCTTATTTCTCCAAAACCCTTTGACCGAGAGGATATCTTCCGGAAGATTCTCGAAATCCATGACTCTGGGTTTTCTTGAAAGGGCCTCAACAAGGCCGGCGATCCATCCCGCCGCGAGCATGGGGTGCAGTGTCGTAAGGGGCGCGACACAGATGGAGGATATAATCGTGAACGGATGTGCAAATGCGGCTAACGCGCCAACCCCCGCGAGAAGGCCTGTCGCCACGATCCACCACCCCACCATGGATGCCCCCTTAGCCTCTCCCCCATAGAAAAATCCAAACACAAATAGCGCCAAAATACTGATGGGAAAGGCCCATTTGAAAAAGCCGGAAAATTTTCCCTTGGGGGGAAGAACCTCCAGGGATTCGATGTCAATATCCTGGTCCCAGAATTTCTGAATGCCTGGCACATGACCGGCGCCGACCACGGCCACGATTTTTTCGCCTGGAGCGCTTCGGATCTTCTCCGCCAGATATTGATCCCGTTCCGTGATGAGTATCTCCTTCAATACCGGATGGGATTTTTCCACGTCCGCAAGCAAGGTCTGGAGGACATCCTGGGTCTTCATTTTTTCGATTTCCTCCTCTCCGATCTCATCCACATCTCCGATGGAGAGAATAAACTGGAACAAAAACTTCACCTTATCCCAGAACCCCATGATCCGCCATATGCGTGAAAGGGTTACATGAATCTCCCTGTCCGCGAGATGGATTCCGGCCTGGATGGCGTCCCCCTCCTCAATAGCGGCGATCATCTCCTCGCCGGGTTTGATGTCGAGTTTTTCGGCGATACGCTTCTGAAAAGAACCGAGCAAAAGATTCATGAGAAGGAGAAACGCCTTATTTTCCTTTATCACCTTCACAATGTCCATATCCCGCCACTTCTCTTTCTGACGGATGGCCTGATACCGGGAAGGGCACAATTCCACACTGACCGTATCCGGCTTCTCCTCTTGAATCACCCTTCGGACAAGATCCGCGCTCTCCTTTGATACATGGGCGGTGCCGATCAGGATGATCGTTTTGCCGTTTTGGGTTAACAGATGAACATTGCTATTTGTCACGCTTTCCATTCACTCTTTGCTCCTACCTGATTACCGGCCTTCGCACCGGAATTAATTTTAAAAAATAGATACTGGCCAGCCATCATCGTTTTTCAAGAACCCTCCGGATGGCGGAGGCGAGTTCCCGGATTTCAATCGGCTTGTAAAGCAGTTCCCTGATGCCGATTTCACGGGCCTTATCAGGGGAGATCTGTTGACTGTAACCGGTGCAGATGATGATCGGAATATCGGGCTTGACCGCAAGGATTTTTCGTGACAGCTCGTCGCCGGTCATCTTTGGCATGGTCATATCCGTGATCACCAGGTCAAAGGCCTGGGGAGTTTCCAGAAATACCTGAAGCGCCTTGGTGCTGCTCGATTCAGAAACCACATGATATCCCAGGCGCTGGAGCAGCACCTTTTCCAGATCCACCAGAGACTGTTCATCATCCACAAAGAGAATCGTCTCCGTCCCTTTTTGGATGGGCGATTTTCGAATCTCAACGATCCTGTCTTCCGCCTTGATCCGCGGGAAAAATACGTCAAACACCGATCCTTTCCCCGCCTCGCTCTGCACATTGATAAACCCCTGATGGGACTTTACAATACCATGCACCACGGAAAGACCCAATCCCGTACCCTCATCCTTTTTTTTGGTCGTGAAATAGGGATCGAAAATCCGTTCCATGGCATCCCTATCGATGCCGCACCCGGTATCGCTCACGGTCAATTTCAGATAGGGACCGGGGACAATATCCTTGATGAACATGGCGCTGATCTCATCGATCTCAATAGGCTTCAGGGTGACGGAGAGCACGCCGCCCTTACCCTCCATGGCGTGAAGAGCGTTGGTGCAGAAATTCATGATAATCTGATGAATTTCCGTGGGATCCGTGTTGACCAGGGTATTCTCTTTTTCTATATCCTGGCGGATCTCGATCGTGCTTGGCAACGACGCCCGGATCAGCTTCAAGGCCTCGATGACGATTCGGTTGATCCGAACAGGCTTCCGCACGGTTTCCGACTGCCTGCTAAAGGTGAGAATATGGGCTACAAGGTCCTTGGCCCGGTTGCAGGCGATCAAAACATTGTCGAGGTTTTGCCGGGCCGCGCTTTCATTCTTGATATTGAGCTGGGCCAGCTGGACATACCCCATGATAGCCCCCAGAATATTATTGAAATCATGGGCGATGCCCCCTGCAAGGGTCCCGATCGACTCCATTTTTTGGGATTGCCTCAACTGGGTTTCAAGCTGGATCTGCCGGGTGATGTCCCGGATGATTTTCAGCATTCTCAAAGGCGCGCCCTTTTCATCCCTGACAAGCCAGAGTCTCAAAACCACCGGAACCCGTGTATTGTCTTTTCTGAGAAGCTCGTTTCTGAATTCATCCGAATAGCCTCTTTTCAGGACCTGGCTTTCAATCATTTCCTCGTAAACATGAACTCCCTTTTCAGGCGTATAATTTTTGTAGGTGAAAAATCGCAATTCATTCATCCCGATGCCGACCATCTCACAAAATGCGGCATTGGCGTTTTCGATGTGCCCTTCCATGCTCATAAATAAGATGCCGTCGCGGCTGGTATCAAAAAGGCTTCGATAGTTCCGCTCCGAGGACTTGATTTTTTCAATGGCCTTTTCAGCCGCTTTTCTCTGCTTGTAAAACTCAATAAAAAGAGTCACCTTATTTGCGAGAATGGAAGGTGTCGCCTGAAGGGAGATATAGTCCATGGCGCCTGCCTCATACCCCTTCATGGCCTCCGCTTCATCAATGGGGCCGAAGGAGAATAGAATGACCGGCCCACGCCGATGTTTCTCCATGGTCGTTAGGTGCTGCAACGTATCATATCCATTATTTTTCAGGATAGTTGCATTGAAAAGAATCAAGGCGAACTCTTTCTCGGAAATGCCCGACAAGGCTTGCGTTTCCGGTGGCGAGGTGATCATCCTTAACGGCAGATGATGCAGAAGACGGGTGATTTCCGTAAGCGTCTCTTCCCGGTCATCGATAATTAAAATGGCGGCGTTGCTCATGGGAACTCCCCTTTGTAAATGATTTTCGACTCCTTTATCCTAAAAACTTGAAGATCGAGTAAAAGAATACGAAACCCAGGTCCGGCAGTCACTCCTCCATATCACACTCACCCAATCGGTTACAATCTCTGAATCAAGTAATAATATACCGGAAGCCTGCTCTGGGTTTTTATCACATGCAGCGCATCTTTCATATAGCGTTTCTTCTCATATTCATGCAATGGCGAGATATAGATTGCGCCCTTTGGATAGGGACGGTCGAGCCGGTCCCGTATCAACGACAAAATCGATGGCGCATGATTTTCCGGCAGATTCTCTCCGATAACGAAGTTCAGGGTGATTTCAATGGCCTCGAAACGATGATTAACCGCCATCATGCGCTCGAAAGTACGCTCTATATCCTCTAAAGAGATGGGTTTTCGCAAATATTTCAAGGTGGCCGGGTCCGCCGACTCAACCCCGATATTGATATAGGTCTTATAAGGAAGGCGGTTCATCTCTTCGAAAAAAGAGGCCTTTTTGGAAAGGAACGAGCCCACGCTGCCGAAAAGGAAGAGCGTCGCGCCGGTCATATAGGATCGGTTAAGCGTTAAATGGTCATAGGCCTGGCGGGCTGTAAAAAAAATCAGCTCATCAGCGGCATTCAAGGCATCATGCTGGCCCAGAAAAACCGAATTGTAATTTCTGAGGTCTGGACCAAAAAACGCCTTTAACTGATGGATCTGGGAGAGAATATTCTCCTCCGTGCGGGCCGAGAAACGCTTCCCCGATTTGACACTGCAAAATCCGCAGTTATAAAGGCATCCGTCAGCAATGGTCACCGGAATCACATCATAATCCACATGCCGTGTATCAGGCGGCAATACCGATATAGGGCCGCCGATCATCTCGTAAAAACGCCGCGCTCTCCCGACAAGAAACGAGGGATCTTTTTTTGTCACCGTTTCAAAAAAATCAATCAAGGCCGCATCCCTGTTTCCATTCAGGCTGGATGCCAATGAGGAGACAGCGTCGGCCCACCCGTCGATCGCCTTGGTGACTTCAGGCAAGTTGAAGGGTCTGGCGTCGAGAAGGGATGAAGCGCCATAGGAGAGGCACGGCACATAATATTCACCCAAGCAGTCAAACACCCCGTTATACCCGCCCGAGGAATAGTAGACCCAATCGTTTCCCATGGTCCGTTTCACCCATTCGACCGGATTGGGCCAATCATCGCCCCGTCCCTGGATAAACCGGATCTCGCTGTTTAGATTAAAATGGTAAACAAGATTTTTTGTTTTAATTTCCGAATAGTTACCGTATCGAATCGGATAACTGGTCTTGGTATAGTCGCTCACCCCTCTTTTATTAAGGGTGACGCTGAAGGCGTTAAAAGGATAGGTTGATGTTATGTGTCCCTTCTCCATCATGAGTGCGCCTAGTTGGAAAATCTCCTCACACCGACTCCCATGAAAAAATCGAATTCTGCTTAAGCATCTTACAGGCCTGGGCGATGGCGACGGTTTCAGGATGAAAAATATTCATCAGCACCAGGGTCAGATGAGCGGCTGAAAGCATGGGCAAATAGACGCCTTCCATAAACATTCGTTTCTTCAGGGAGTTGGCGCCGCTCGTCAGATTGGAGAGGCCCACGATACTCCTTACCGGAAAGCCGAAAAGCTCGGGAAGCATTTTCAACGTGGTCAGTACCTCCATGGCCTGATAGGGCCCCTGCTGCCAAGTCAGAGGTACGAGAACCGGATCGATGATCAGCCGATCCGGGGATATTCCTTCTTTTTCAATGGCTTGGATAATCCTGGACGCGATGTTTAATCGCTCGTCGGCATTCAGGGGAACGCTGGAGTCGGTGTTCAAGAGATATCCGATGATATCCGCATCATGTTTTTTTGCCAGTGGCAGAATCCGGGCCATTTTTACGGGTTCCAGGGAGAATCCATTGATAATGACAGGCTTCTTGCTAACAGTCAGGCCCGCTTCCATGGCCAAAGGGTTGGCCGTATCTAAAAGAAGCGGCGCGTCCGTCATCTCCTGAACCGTTTCCACAAGGAAAGCCATTTTATCTGAAGACCCTTTGCCCAAAGGACCGGAATTGATATCAATGGCCTGGGCGCCCCGTTCCAGACATTGCCTGACGATGTCGCATACCGGTTGAGGGTCCAGCGCCGCCATGGCCTTTGAAACAACCGGATTGGTCACCTGAAGATTGTCAGAAACGAGTATCATTCGCTATTCACCGAAACCGAATTTCGCACTCGATGTTCACGTTTTTGTGAATTCGCCCAACTCCTGCGTTGGTAAAAAAAACGGTATCCTCAAAAAATATCCACCCCGTTATTGCACAATAATACCCAAGATTAAATAGTTTATTGGACATATTCATCACTTTTTTTTCTTAAAATGAGCGTGATGATATCTAAAACCCGCTGGTTTCAAATATAATGAACGCCATATCCGACTAAAATTACAAGATAAATAGCCATTAATCTATTTATCGGTACACATATTGCTTGTATAAATTCTGCTATTCAGAGGGAATAGCATCAAGAAAAAGCCAAGCCTGTCGCGAGGCAGGTACGGAAAGCTTCGGGTCTCTATGAGATGGCCGAGTTACCTTGAAATAAGGATCCCCCCCATGAAACAAATTATCATTAAAATGTGTGTCGTCGCGATCATCGTTCTTTCCAGTGGCTCCCTTCATGCCATGGGAATGCTGCCGGAAGAGTCTCCGGAAAGCAACGCGGAGCTCTCTTTTACGGCTCAGGAGCTGGGCGCCCAGCTTCTTGCCGAGATCATCGCCAATCTTCCAGACTCCCAGTTCAGGGGCAATCTGACCCAGCTGCTCGAAACCGGATATATGACCATCATCGACAATGAGGAGCTGGGGATAACGGTTGAAATGGGAATCAACTGGAGTTATACAAAACCCGGCCTCATCTTCAATTATTCATTCAGTCATTTCAAACTATTAGACGGCACCATCGTCAGTGGAAGCTCCGAAGCCCTCATTGTCTGTGGATTTAAAAATCTGCTTCTGAGCACCCTGGATATTGTGGTCAATACGGTGGCGGAGGCCCCCATGACCATCGAAAATGGAGAGCTTGAAGGCACCATCGTCGCCTTTGACGACGCCATGGTGTCATTCGATATCAGGAACCTGGCGGCCAAAGGGTTTGTGGATGAATCTTATGGGGTCAGTGGAAAAGCCATCATCACCCCCTTTGGACTCGCTGCGGAAGAGACCAACATCGATATCGATCAGCTCATGGGGTTCCTGGATGATTTAAAAGCACGGTAACTATTCAGCAGCTATTCATCAAGATGGCGAAAAGCCCGTTTTGTTCGTTCCCTATTTTTTTCGGAAGCTTCTTGGCTTTTTGCCACTAAACAAGGCCATACTGCATACTCGATGTTCAAGTTTTTGTTAATTTTCCCAACTCCGGCGTTGGAAAAAAATTTT
>JAGVHJ010000048.1 GCA_020056645.1 Desulfobacterales bacterium | reverse complement strand
GATGGAGACGTTGAAAAAGGTTTCAACCGGTTCCAGGATTTCTGGGAATCGGCCATGGACTCCCTTCACGATCTGAATCACTGTTTCCATACCGTTTTGCGTCATTTTTCCCAGGGGGCGGCGGCATTTCCCGGACGGCATTCCAAGGAGCGCCATGAGGGTTTTGATAGCCAGGGGATTCCGGGCCCGGCAGGATACCTCCCCAAAGGGGGTATTTTCTTTGGTGGTGACGGTGACCAGCTGGAACAAGGGGTCTATCTTGGCCTTGATCTCCTCGGCGCGTGAGATCTCTCCCGCTGTCAGATGGGTGACCATCTGGGTCAGGGCCTTCGGAATGATATTGGAGACCACCGATATCACCCCGCTGGCTTTGATCCGGGGATCGGTCATCATTTCGTAGACAAGGCCGTCATCCCCTGAGATGATATTGAAATCAGGACCGCAGCATTGGCGTGTCCGCTGCATGTTTGCGATGTTACCCGTCGCCTCCTTCACGGCGTTGACGTTTTTATACCGCTCATAAATCATGGCGAGGTCCTCCGGTGCCAATTGGGCGCCGGTCCGTCCTGGGATGATATAGGGGATGATCGTCATGCCGGGGTTTTCCGCTGCAATGGGTTCGATATACTCTTTTCTGATTTCAAGGGAACTGGGTCCGTTGTAATATGGATCCACCAGAAGAACGGCATCCACTCCCACCTGGGCCGCGTGCTGGGTCGCCTCCATGGCCTCCTGGGTGTTGTTGCTGCCCGTTCCGGCGATGCTCAGGCAGGTTCCCTTTGATTTTTTAGTGATGATTTCTACAATTTCATTGTGCTCTTCCCAGGAAAGCGTGGGGCTCTCTCCCGTGGTTCCCACGGCAAGGAGACCTGTTATTCCATTTTTAATCTGGAAGTCCGCTAGTTTATCGAGCCCCTCGTAATCGATGGCTTCATGTGAAAATGGGGTGATAAGTGCTGTGTAACATCCTGGTTTCATGGTATATCTCCTTGGTTTGGTTGACTTTGAATTCTTAAACTCCCAAGAGCGGCACACGGTTCAACGGGTGTCCCATCGGGTCCATCATACATGCAAAATTCGTTTTGAAATATCAACAGAAAAATTTGACAAACAAAACAAATCATCATAGTGCTTTAAATTTTTAAGCGAAAGGAGGCTGTATGGTCCAGGCGAACACGGCTGAAGAGTACGTTTCGGATTTAAGGAGAAGGCTTGCTGCAAATCCCGATTGCGGCACCACTCACTATAATCTAGGGGTGGCGTTGATGGGTCTCAAGCGCTACGAGGAGGCTGAAAAGGAGTTTCACTCGGCCCTGGAAAACAGCCCCACCCTTGCGGAAGCCTATGTGCAGCTGGGGGGAATCGCCCTTCAGCGCAATGACATGGATAAATGCATCTATTATAACAAGATGTCGGTTCGTTCCAGGGCCGGCTTCGCCCTGGGCTTTGGGAATCTGGGATTTCTTTACCTACAGAGCGGAGATGTGGAGGAGGCCATACGGAATCTAAAGAAAGCCATCGCCTATAACCCAATATTTATTCAGGCCTATGCCAATCTGGCCAATGCCTATCTGATGAAGGGGCTGGTGGACGAGAGCATTGAGGCCAGTCTAAAAGCCCTTGAAATCGAACCCAATTTTGCAATTTCCCATAACAATCTGGCCATTGCCTATCTTGAAAAAAAAGAGTATCAAAAGGCCTCCGAGCATTGCGACAAGGCGGTTCAGAACGGATATGAGGTCTCGCCGGAGATTGTCAATGCGATCAAGAGCAACCGGTGATTGACATCATGCCCTCTCCTGTTCAATTCCGGTATTTCCTCTACGACCTCTCCAATCCGGTAACCCACCGGAATAAGGCGTGGAGCCTCCCCCTTCCCTGCCACGCTCAGGATCAGCCCCGGCGCTCCCGTTCTAACGTGGACGGAATCACCCATGGGGACTATTTCAAAGCTGTAAAGGCCTTTTTCGAAATGGACCGGTTCGAGGCGGTCCTCTATGGCGTGTTTCGACTGAAACACCAGGAAATTTCCTTAAAAGAACTTGGGGAGATCCGGGTGATCCTTTCCAAACATGGGGAGTTTTATCATCCGTCCCGCATTGAGGTCTCTTTCCTGGGAGAGGTTATTCCCATGGTGTTGAATGTGGCGCTCTCTTCCGCCGGCAAGGCGGTGATCGAACAGGAGTTCGGTCTGCTGGATGATTTTAACGGCTCCTTTTTTCATCATTATCTGCCGGAGGTGTATGGGTTTGGTGAAGCGCTTTTGGGAAAAAACGGGAGCGCCTCCCTTTTTTTAGGCGAGTGGTTTGAGGGATATCATGAGTTCCACCTATCGGAGGGGGAGGATGGGATACGGTCAATCCGTCTGTGGGATACGGAAAACGGGTATGTGAATCTTTCCCATGAAGAGGCTCAAACCGTTTACAGAAAAATAGCTCACATCCTTACCGCTTGTTATGATGTTTCATCCTTCCGGCAGATCTTTCCATGGCATCATGCCGCAGGGGATTTTGTGGTGAAAAAAGAGGCGGCGGGAATCGATGTGAAACTGATTACCGTCAGACAATACGCGGCCATGATCGAGGGGCCGGATGATGATCTGGATTTCAGGAGTGTCGCCCTCCTCGTTTTCCTATTGAATCTTTCCATCCGCATGCGTCTTGACCGGATGGACGGCACGGGTGGGATGGTATGGCTGGACGATTATGTGGTTCCATGCACGGTGGAGGGTTTTTTTGATGGATTGACCGAACAGATGAAAAACGG
>JAGVHJ010000177.1 GCA_020056645.1 Desulfobacterales bacterium | reverse complement strand
GCGAATGACAAGAAGCGACGCCTTGGACTCCGCATAGGTGGAAGTAACGTTTATCCACGCACCCGCCATTAAAAGCATGAGAAGAAAAAAGAGCTTTGTCTTAGGCCCAAGTAGAATTGAATGTCTTATTTCCAACTGTCTACCTCCAGCAACGTGTTAATATCGCTTTTCATTTCCTTTATCGCCTTGATGGTTTTATCCGCCGCGCCATCCTTCTTAACGGCAAGGGCGATAATACCGGTCTTCATTCCCGAAGCAGGTGTCACGACAAAATTTAATTGAGAAACAGATTTGAAATAGTTGACCGCGTTTTCCGAGATTAGAATGGCGCTGGCCATGTTGAACGTCAAGAGCGGAAGAAGATCCTCCATCTTCGTAACCCTTTTAAGCTGGGGAGCCGGTTTCAGAAAGCCTTCCACAAAGGCGGTCATCTCCTTTCTGCTTAGGATGTCCAGCATTCCGACGGTTGCGCTCGACAATCCGGCCGGATCGACCCCCTTGTCCACCGATAAAAACACATAGGCCTCATCCGTGTTCCCGCTTCGGCTTCCCTGGAGCTGAACGGCGTAGTTTCCATTCATGGCGATGACGACCGGTTTTGATAAAATGGCGTCCGGAGGCGCCTCTTTCATCTTTGCGTCAAAGTCATTGATGCGACCGAAAACGGTCACCTCAACACCTGGGCAACTCTCTGAGAGCTTCGTTTGGATGATGTTGGGCCGCTCCGCGATGGGGTAAAAGACAAAAAGAGTTTCGGCCAGGAGATCGCCACCGGCATGGAGGAGAAACAGGGCGATCATCATGAAGTCAACTGATAGTTTGTAAACAAATGATTTATTAACTTTCAAGTTAGTTACCTACTGTTTGGATGAAAAGTTATTAAAAATTTATTTTTGAAAACGATCTGAAGTAGTTGGAAGAAAAGAATTTTTTCAAAAAAGTTATTCCCGTTTGGGTAAATTGTCAAGTTTTTTTTAAAATTAGTTTTATTTGACCTTTAACCGAAAATCTTTTAAAGTATCAAAAAACATCACACGGAACAGCATAAAAACTTTCAGAATGAAAGATATCATTATATAATTCGCGTTCACGGCGAATCCTTCGGTCACACTCTTAAACGTATTGGGTAATAAGGCGTTATGCCGACCCTGTTTAACCCGGTCACTATCAAGATGTCAGCGTCAGAGGGAGATCATGAAAAAATTCAGAAGCATTAAAGTTGTATTGATCAGCCGGACAATGCTGATCATCTCTGTTATCTTCGCCGTCATTATCACGGTAATCCTCTTCATCAATTTCCAGACCATCGAAAAAAATCTGGCCACGTTTGAGGAGACGATCAAAAAATCGATCTACGCCAAAGGAAACACCCTCATTGGCAACAACAGTATCGCCATGAAGGGCATGGTCGCGGACAACGCCTTTTCGGCCATCCAATCCCTAATCGCTTCCACCGTATCCACGGACGATGACATCTCCTACGGAATATTCATGGACAACAACAGAATCGCGTGGGTGAACGCATCCTCCGACACTCCTTCCGGCGAAACCAAGGACAAGTCACCCATGCAAGATGAAGCATCATTATGGGCGAGCACCCTAAAAGAGATCGGAAATAAAAATTTCACTTTTAAAAATGAAGCGGTCATCGAATTCGCTGCGCCCGTCATTGTCGAGGATGAAGTTCTGGGATTTATCCGATATGGCGTCAATACCGGCGAGATGAAAAAATCGTTGGCCGAATCGGTCAAGGACGGGAAGCGGATCAGGAACAAAATCATCTTCACCCTCATGTTCCTTGGCTTTGTATCACTCGTATTGAGCTTTTTTATCATCAGGGCCATTGCTAAAAACATCACCAATACGTTAAACGATACGGTTCTCATGTTGAAAGACACTGCGGAAGGTGAAGGAGATCTCACAAAACGGTTACACGTCACAAGCAATGACGAGGTGGGAGAAGTATCGAAATGGTTCAATACGTTTATTGAAAAACTCCAGAAGATTATTATCGGTATTGCGGAAGATGCGGAAACCCTGAACACCTCTTCCTCCAACCTCTATACCCTTGCGGGATATATTTCTGACGGCACCTCCGAGATGTCTAAAAAATCGAACAATGTCTCTAAGGCGGCTGAAGAGATGAGCAGCACCCTCAACTCCGTTGCGGCGGCCATGGAGCAGGCCTCCAACAACATCAACATGGTATCCACGGCCACCGAAGAGATGACCATCACCATCAATGAAATCGCCAAAAATTCAGAAAACGCCAGGAATGTTTCCAACCGGGCGGTGACTCAAACCCAGAGCGCATCGGAAAAAATCGACCGGCTTGGTAAGGCGGCCCAGGAGATTGGGAAAATCACGGAAGTCATCACCGAAATATCCGAGCAGACCAATCTGCTCGCCCTGAACGCGACCATTGAGGCGGCAAGGGCCGGGGATGCTGGAAAGGGATTCGCCGTCGTGGCGAATGAAATCAAGGAACTCGCCCGGCAGACAGCGGACGCCACCCAAAAAATCAAGACGCAAATCAACGATATCCAGGGCTCCACCTCGGAAACTGTCCACGAAATCGCGCAGATCATCTCTATTATTGCTGAAATCAATGATTTTGTGTCGATCATCGCCACATCGGTGGAAGAACAATCCATCACGGCCTCTGAAATATCAAACAATATTTCCCAGGCATCGACGGGCTTATCGGATGTGAATCAAAACGTGTCTCAAAGTTCGGTCAGCGCCACGGCGGTCACACAGGATATCACGGAGGTCAACGGCGCCATCATCGAAGTCTCAAACAGCAGTTCGCAGATTGATCTCAATGCAAAAGAGCTCACGAATCTGGCGTCGAAGCTAAAAAACCAAGTGGGAAAATTCAAATTTTAGTCAGAAAAAAAGAGGCGCCTCCAGAGGAACCAGGGTAATCGCATTTGGGACGCGCCTCCTTCGGCCCTGCCGGGGGCCAACCTTTTGAAAAGGTTGCCAAACATATCAAAATAAACGTTCCATAAACACCATCTAAAAACCTATTTGCCCCGCTTTTTAAAAGCGGGCCGCCGGAGGCATTGATAATCAATTCAAGTTATGACTTAAATCACTCACCAAGCCCTATTATTCCCCTGCCAGAGGAACGCATTGCTCCTCTCTGTTTAACCTTCATCAGGAGACCGCTTCTCGGTTGACGTCAAGGCGCTTTGCCGTTGAAAAGCGACCCAATCCTGCTGCTGCCCCCGCTGAAAAGCCGCCTTTTCCCGTGCCTGCCTCTGTTCGAACATTGCCTCGGCCCGCGCCTGTTCTTTGGAGAAACGGGTCTCCTCCTCTTTCTGCCCCTGCTGGAATTCGGTTTCTGAGAGCCTCTTGCCTGTTTCAGACAAAGAGACTCTATAGGCCGCCCCATCGCCCACCCCCTCACTCCCCATATCGGCTCCCTTCTGAGCATTCTGGGAATTCAAGGTCTGAGATACGTTTTGCCGCGTCTTCCCTGATGAAGCGACCGAATAGCAGCACACCTTTCGGGACACCCTGTCCGTTACTTGGCAGTATTGCCTCCAATGCAAG
>JAGVHJ010000526.1 GCA_020056645.1 Desulfobacterales bacterium | reverse complement strand
GGCGTCGAGCGAACTATATAAGGACGGGAAATATATTCTTCAGGCCGAAGGCAAATCATATACGGCCAATGAAATGATCGATTATTATGAAAGGCTCATTAACACCTACCCGATTCTTTCCATTGAAGACGGACTTGCCGAGGAGGATTGGGACAACTGGTCGCTCATGACCAAACGGCTGGGCGGCATGGTGCAGCTGGTAGGCGACGATGTGTTTGTGACCAATCCGGAGATCCTCAGGCGAGGCATTCAAGATGGCATCGCGAATTCGATTCTGATCAAGTTAAACCAGATCGGAACCGTTACGGAGACCCTTGACGCCATTGAAATGGCCAAACAGGCCGGTTACACAACCGTTATCTCCCATCGCTCCGGTGAGACCGGCGACAGCTTTATCGCCGATCTTGCGGTGGGCGTGAACGCGGGCCAGATAAAAACCGGCTCCCTTTCCAGAAGCGACCGGATTTCCAAATACAACCAGCTGATGCGGATAGAGGAAGAACTGGGCAGGGCCGCCCGCTTTCTTAATAACATATTTAGCACACGGTAAAATAGCGCTTGATGCCGCATGATTCCAGTTTTAAAATGGCGTCGGGCGGAAAAGCGGATCGGGTTTTTGTCGATCATGGTGGCGGGTGTTCGAATGGGATTCTCCCTGGTTTCATCCCTCCCCATGGTGACCGAGGAGCCCCTTGACCTTCATTACACAATCACTGGGTGGGTATGGCTATGGCCGATGACATCTCTTGTCCGCAGAGGTGCGGCCATGCCAGCCACCCATTTCCCCCTTAAGATAGAAAATTTGGCCGGATTGAAAAAAGAGTTGGAGTAACGAACCATGGCAAAAAACACAAAATATATTTTTGTTACAGGAGGGGTTGTCTCGTCTTTGGGCAAGGGGCTCGCCTCTGCGGCGATCGGGGCGCTCATGGAGAGCCGGGGATTGACCGTCAGCATCCAGAAACTCGATCCTTACATCAACGTGGATCCCGGAACGTTGAGCCCTTTTCAGCATGGCGAGGTGTTTGTAACCGATGATGGCGCGGAGACCGATCTCGACCTGGGGCATTACGAGCGGTTCACACGGGCGAAGCTCAGTAAAAACAATAATTTCACCACCGGTAAGATCTACAATGCCGTGATCACCAAGGAGCGACAGGGGAAATATCTGGGGGGAACCGTTCAGGTGATTCCCCATATCACGGATGAGATCAAACGAAGTATGATGCTGGTGGCCGACGATGTCGACATTGTGATCGTTGAGATCGGGGGGACCATTGGCGATATCGAGAGCCTTCCCTTTCTGGAGGCTCTTCGTCAGATGCGACACGATGTGGGCCGGGAAAATGTTCTTTATGTCCACCTGACGCTGGTTCCCTATATCGCCGCCGCAGGTGAATTGAAAACAAAACCCACCCAGCACAGCGTGAAGGAGTTGAGAGGCATCGGCATTCAGCCCGATGTGCTCTTGTGCCGGACAGACCGGTTTCTATCCGATGATCTCAAACGAAAGATCGGGCTTTTCTGCAATGTGGACAAGGAGGCGGTCATCACGGCCAAGGATGTGGATTGCATCTACGAGGTTCCCCTTGTTTACAACCAGGAGGGGCTCGACAACATCATCGTGACGAAACTGAATATCTGGTCCAGAGCTCCCAAGCTTGACGAATGGAAAACCTTTGTCGAAAAATATAAAAATCCGGACCATGCGGTGACCATCGCCATTGTGGGAAAATATGTGGACCTGACCGACTCCTACAAGAGCCTGAACGAGGCTCTCTATCATGGCGGGGTTCCAAACAACTGCCGCGTCAATCTCCTCTTTATCGATTCCGAGACCATCACCTCGGAAAACGCGGCGAAGATACTCAAGGAAGCGGACGGGGTTCTGGTTCCAGGGGGATTCGGGGGCCGGGGGGTTGAGGGAAAGATCCTTGCCGCCCAATTCGCCAGGGAAAACAAGGTTCCCTATTTCGGGATTTGTCTGGGCATGCAGATCGCCGTGATCGAATTTGCACGAAACATCGCCCATATGGAAAAGGCGAACAGTTCGGAGTTCGACAAGGATACGCCCTATCCGGTGATCTATCTCATGACGGAATGGTATGATGACCGGACCCAGACAGTTCAACGGCGGGATCTCTCTTCGGACAAAGGCGGGACCATGCGTCTCGGAGCCTACCCATGCAGGATTAAAAAAGAGTCATTTGCGGAACACGCCTATCGGACAGAGTTTATTTCCGAGAGACACCGCCACCGGTATGAGTTCAACAACCAGTATATGGATACGCTCACCGGACATGGACTGACGATCAGCGGCCTCTCTCCCAGCGGAGAGCTGGTGGAGATCATTGAGATCAAGGATCACCCCTGGTTTCTCGGATGCCAGTTCCATCCGGAGTTCAAGTCCCGGCCCATGGAGCCCCATCCGCTATTTGTGGATTTCATCAAGGCCTCCTTGAACTGTAAAAACTTAACGGGGAAGAGTTTGGATGGATGTGTGTCTGATGGGACATGACCGGAAAAAAGTGAATGTCACTTCACAAAAGGGTCTTTTTACGGCTAAAGCAAGACCATGCTGAATCGTTACAAAAAATTAACGAAAGGGGTGTCCGATCAATCCCCTCGGGAAAAAAATGCAAAATCCGTTTACCCTCTTTCAGATGGTGTTGAATCCCTCACCTGAAGAAAAGAAATATAAAAACGCATTTTTTGAAAACCTAAACAAGGAGGCGCGCTCCCTTCACAAACCGCTCTCTCTGGTGGCCATCTTCGCCTGGATCGATTTTGCCTTTAACCTGGACCCGATTCTCCACCCTGAATTCCCCGAGCTTTTTTATTTTCGCATGGGGTTGCCCCTTGCGGGACTTATGGTATTCATCGCCTCCTTTTTCGAGAAGCTAAAGGGAAAGGGGCTGGGGCTTCTCTATGTGCTCCTCTTCTTCTCCCTGCTCTCCTGCTCCTTTTTTAGCGGAAGAGTGGCGAACGACGCCGTCTATGTGTCGGGTCTTCAGATTATGATCATGGTCATCGCCGTTGGGCCGGCCCCCCTCCGGCACCTCCTCGTGTTTTACGGCCTATCCATCCTCCTTTTTGTTTCGGCGGTTTTCATTTATAAGCCCGATCTCTCCTCCTCATCCTCCCAATACTCCATGAACAACCTTCTGATCTGCTACAGCCTGGGGACGATCCTCACCTTTTTTCTCTCACGATTCAGATTCAACATGTTCGTTCAGAAGATCCGTCTGGAAGAGGCGAAGCTTCAGTCTGAAATAGCAAGCCGGGCCAAGAGCGACTTCCTGGCCAACATGAGCCATGAGATCAGAACGCCCATAAACGGCATTATCGGGATGACCGAGATCGTATCGGAAACCGACCTAGAAGAGGATCAGAAAAACTACATCAACATCATTTCACGGGAGGCGGGATCTCTCCTTGAGATCATCAACAATATCCTGGATTTTTCCAAAATTGAAGCCGGTAAGGTGGAGCTGGAAGAGATCCCATTTAATTTGAGGATTCTTTTCGATAACATCGGCGACATCATGGGACTCCGGGCCGAAAAAAAAGGATTGCGGCTTGTAACCTACCTGCATCCGGAGGTGCCCTCCCAGCTTCTTGGAGATCCGGGACGGCTCCGGCAGATCATCGTCAACCTTGCCGCGAACGCTTTAAAATTTACGGAAAAAGGAGAGGTCTATATCCGGGGAGATGTGGTGTTTGCAGATGAGACGAGCGTTCGCCTCCGATTTTCCGTTAAAGATACCGGCATCGGCATCCCCAGCGACAAACAGGATAAGATTTTTGAAAGCTTCGCCCAGGCGGATGAATCCACCACCCGCGAATTTGGGGGCACCGGTCTCGGGACCGCCATCGCAAAGCAGCTTGTTGAGTTGATGGGAGGAGAGATCGGCCTCGAAAGCGAGCCGGGCAAGGGGAGCATTTTCTTCTTTACGGTGTTGTTTAAAACATTAACCAGCGCGGGGATTGAAACCACGGCGGAGCTTGCAAGCCTTGCCGGGCACCATATCATGATCGTGGACGACAACCCCACCAACCGGTTCGTCCTCACGGAGTATGTACACTCGTTTGGGTGCACCTCTCAAACGGTCTCGTCGGCTTCAAGGGCGAGGGAAGAGCTGGAATCGGCCCTCACCTTGAACAAGAAGATCGATCTGATCATTCTTGATTTCCAGATGGCCGGCGAAGACGGGTTCGATTTTTCAAGACAGGTCAAGTCCCATGATCAGTTTAAGCAGATTCCCATCATCATCGTCTCCTCGTCAGGAGCCAAGGGGGATGGCAAGATATGCCGCGAAATTGGCATCGAGGGATATATCAACAAGCCTATCTCCAGAAACGAGCTGATTTTGATGATGAAATCGGTTTTTTCATTGCACAGCGACACGATGGAGGAGAGCAATAGACGGCGTCTTATCACCCGGCACTCCCTTTCCGAGGATTTCAGGCGTCATGTGGCCATTCTTCTCGTTGAAGACTATCCGACCAACCAGCAGGTCGCCCTGCGGCATCTCCAGGGAGCCGGATTTAAGGTGGATCTGGTTGAAAATGGGCATAAGGCGGTTGCCGCGTTTAAAGAGGCTTCCTATGATATCGTGCTCATGGATATTCAAATGCCCGTGATGGATGGGTATCAGGCCACCCGGGAAATCAGGGAAATCGAATCGGAAACAGGGCGTGCCCGGACACCCATTATCGCCCTGACCGCCCATGCCATGAAAGGGTATCGGGAGAAGTGTCTTGAGGCAGACATGGATGATTATGTGTCAAAGCCCTTAAAGCGCCAGAGCCTGATCGATGTGGTGGACAAATATACCATTTTAAAGGCGGAAAGCCAGGTCCTTTCCCAGCTGGAGCGGGAGATGGAGGAAGGAAGCGGAGAAAATCCCATTTCATCCATCGCCATCACCGAAGAGGAGAGGGTGGCGGGCGATAGCGTTGATTCTCCCATGAATTACATGACCGCCCTGGAGGAGTTCGAAAATGACACCGCCTTTTTGAGAGAGGTCTTTGACGGCTTCATCGCGAACGTGGAAAAACAGCTGGGAATGATCCGAAAAGCCATTGATGAGAAGGATTGTGAGACCCTTCGAAAAGAGTCCCACTCGATTAAGGGAGGGGCCGCCAACCTCACGGCCTCCCTGTTGTCAAAGGCGGCGGCCGAGCTTGAAATTCTCGGTAAGGAGAAAAAACTGGATCAGGTGGCGGAGTCCTTTCTCAAGCTTGAAAGCCGTTTTTTTGAATTGAAGGCCTGCCAGATTAAATGGCCCTCCCCCTGAACGGGTCACCGGCTGTTCAACCCCGCGATGATGGTTTCTCCCACCTTTTCCGCCGACCGGCCGAAGAGTTCGCCCATTTCCATGGTGTCGAGGTAGGCGTCCTCCCAGGGCAGACTGTTTTCCTGGACGATATTTTTGATATGCTCGTACTTTCCGCCCAGGGCCTTGATCTTGTTGAAGAGGGGCACGCTCTCCCGGAAAGAGATATTGAGGAGCAGGAGCGATTCGATGATGTTCGCCTTTTCCGGATCGGTCGAGACGGCGGGAATCACCAGAATGGAGCGCCCGTCTTTCCTTCCCTTGCCGATGTAAACGTTTCCCTGCCGCACGATAATTCTCTTTGTCCCCTGGAGACGGGTGTCGCTCTCCACCCGTGAGGGAATCT
>JAGVHJ010000101.1 GCA_020056645.1 Desulfobacterales bacterium | reverse complement strand
TTCAATGCGACGGCGGTGATTCCGTGGGAATTGGAAGCCGCGGCGAAGGCGTAATCCGCGAGGGCGAAGACTGCCGCCCCATGGGCGATACCGATGCCGTTCAGATGATTTTCATTGATCTTCAGGGAGGTGACGGCCCGCCCTTTTTGAAGGTCGATGAGTTCAATGCCCAGATATCGGGCGAATAGATCATTTTTTACATTTTTATCAAGATCGTTCATTGGGATTGTCCGTTCACCACTTCGCGTAATGATCTTCGGCCCAGCCTGGACACTTTTTAAAGAAGACCCCGTTCGTGGCATCCTGGTCTGTGGAAAGCCTTCCATCAAATGCGCCCATGATCTGGGTGAATTTGGAGGCGAACACGACCGCGTTGATGGTTTCAGTGCGATGGGTTTCCGGATAAAAAACAAGGTCGACCTTTCCATCGCTTGACTGGATGGTCCAGACTCCCCGGAAATCGTTTTCCATGAATCTGAAATGGACAGGACCGGTTCGTGTCTGATGGCCGTCCACCCAGAAAACATTCTCATTAAAGCCGGTCTCATTGGTTCCACAGGAGAAATTGAACCCCAGGGTTTTCCCGTCCGACAGCACCATGGCCCCGGAGGCCCAGTTCCAGAAGGTCTCTCGCCGCATGAACCCGCCCGTCCAGTCGACGATCCCCATATAGCCGGGGGAGGATAGGGCGATTTTTTTTCCGCACCATTCAATGAAGCCAGAGACACCGGCCGGAGATGTTTTCTGGGTGTAGGTCCACCCCCGGTATCCGGAGCGGGTGCATATCCGAAGGGGGGTCGTGTGCGCGGTGTCAAGGGTGAGCTCCATCCGGATCTTTTTCCCCCGGACGATCACCGTGTCACCGGTCAACAGGATGGAGAGATCCTGGGTCTTGAAGCGGCTGACCGGCGATTCGGGAAAGGGGGCGATGGAA
Source organism: Desulfobacterales bacterium (assembly GCA_020056645.1). Lineage (GTDB taxonomy): Bacteria > Desulfobacterota > Desulfobacteria > Desulfobacterales > JAHIVH01 > JAHIVH01. The sequence goes on along the minus strand of JAGVHJ010000101.1, from coordinate 4,991 downwards.
ATCTGGTTGTGCGAAAGTGTCGTCTTTTTTTCCTCGGTGAGAAGGCCCTGCTTCCGGTCAAGGACGTAAAAAAAGGCGTTGGCCGCGTATTTCAGGTCAACAACGGCGACCCCGGCCATGAGTTCCTCCCCGGCCACGCCAATGAAATGGAACTGGTTGAATTTCAATTTTTTCAAAAACGTTGGAATGGCGAGCCCCAGGGGTGTTTTTAAATCATAATCCATGTAGTTCAGGTTCATGACAGGCTCGTCATAGAGACCGAACTCAATTTTTCCGGACGGGGAGATCAATCGGTGGATAGTCATGGAGGCCGCCTCTTACCGATGGGCAATGGAGGTGTTAATAGTTTTCAATAATGCTCCCCTTATCGATATACTTTTCCATATTTTGATAGGCGGTTTCAGCCGCACTAACGGCGTTTTCAAGATCCTGGCAGACCGGGTCATCCATTCCCAGCCGCGCAAGGGCTTTTTCCAAAATTTTTTTGCCTTGCCGCAGATATGTCTCCACCTCATCAAGCAGCTCTTTCCTGATCCGGTGTTTCTCTTTTTCAACCGTGATGATCGCCTCCAGCCGGTTGATCGTATACTCAACCAGGCTGTCCCGGGTCGCGGCCGAATTTTGTGAAATCTCTTCCAGGGTGTTCAGGGTTTTTCTGCTCAACACATAGGTCTTCTGAACCCGTGGGATGCGTGTGGCCGGGTCCGGATCGATTCCCTTGGCGATGTGGTTTAGAATCTGGGGGTCTTCAAATAGAAGGTCGAAAAGGGATTTCTGCTTGATCCCCAGGTGGATGGAAACAATACTCACCGCGTGAATGGCTTTGGTCGAAAGCTTAAACGTGGCCCGGACCGACTGCCTTCCCCGGATCTCCGCGCTTGAAGGGTGTTTTATAAAAATCAGATCCGAATGTTTGAAGTTGGAATCCTCTGCCATGTTATTACCTTAGGGGGAGCATTGAAGATGCTCTGTAACCGTTTTTCTTGATAGAATAGTGGCCAATGGATTTAAAATCAATCAATAAATTGCAAATCGATTGTCCGGCGCTCCCTTGAATTGGCTCTTGACACATAAAACCGTTTTTGTAATGGTCAATAACAGCCGGTCACCCCAGATGAGAACGGCCCCTTCGTGTTTCTTCACTGTTTTTTTTTACAATCGCTTCATGGATAAAAGGGCTTGTCATGGTTGAACAAGAGATTGACCGAATAGTGGAAGCGGCCATCATCCGTTTTTTGGGGGTGCGCTCCCATCGGATTTCACTTCCCCTGGATCTGATTTCCATCACCTCTCTTTTTTTAATGACCGATCGCGAAGCGCTCCTAAAGGAGAGCCCGGAGATTCCAAAGGAACGATTCAATGGAGAAACATTTTTCGCCGAGTTGACCCAGACCGGCGTCCCGGTGAACGGCCTTTCAATCAAACACTTCAACGCCCTGGTCCGGAGCGGCTATTTTTCGATGAATGAACAGGAATATTACACGGCTGAACCGGCCGCCTTCATTCTCACAGGGCTTTTGAACCGGATTTTTCCCCGAATGCAGGGTCTTCTTTTTGTATCCTATTTTATCCAAACCATCGAAGAGGTGAAATCCGGACGAAAAACAGAAGAACAGGCACTGGATCAGGCCGAACAGCTGCTTGCCTCCCAAGGAAGGGAACTGGCGGCCGACTCTTTTTCACCCGAAGAAAAAAAGTATCTGAAAAAGTGTTTCATGGAAGTTTCCCAGGGACGCGCTTCTGATAAAACGAATGATCCGACCGGCCAGGCCTCCTCCAAACGGGACAAACTGTTCAATGTGCTTGCCATAAGAATGAAAAAAAAAGAAGGGTTGCCGCCATTCCCCTTGCATGCGGCCCGGTTGAAGGAGGTGCTCGAACGGGATGAACGAAGCGTTAAAAACATTTCCGAGGTGGTCATGACCGACTTCCCCATGGTGATGCGGCTTCTGGAATATGTCAATTCCCGGAACGATCTCAAGGAGAAGACAGGGATCGCCTCGGTTTCCAAGGCGCTGTGGGCACTGGGCTGCGATAAGGCGAAGGGCGTTGTCCAGAAGGTCTTTTCCCTTTTGGAGACCGATGAGCCGCTATTGAAAAACGAGCGTGAGCTTCTTTGCCGTTTCGCCTTTCTGAAAAGCATCGCGGCGCGAAACTTGGCCCTTTCCCTCGACGCGGAAAACGTGGAGGAGATATGCGTGAATGTCATGTTCCATCAATTCGGACTCATCCTGATCCTCTACTATCTGCCGGAAGCGTATGAGGCCATCAGGCGTATTACCATCACCAGACAGATCGACGCCGATTCCGCGGCCCGTGAGGTTCCGGGGGCCACCTGCGAAACCATTGGAATTAAGGTTGGGACCGACTGGGGGCTGCCATTCAGCACCCTTGAAAGCATGAAAAGCCTCCAGCAGAAGCGGGCGGGCTTGTCGAAATCCACGCTTCTCAGGTCCATGCCGCGCCACATCCACGATATATGCCTGGCTTACGGCCAAATGGAGCTGGATGAAGAGAACAGTATAAAAACGTTGACTTTGATCGCCGAATCGTTATCTATTCCCAGAAATAATCTCATCCAGATGCTGGATGGCGCATGGGCGGAGTTTGACGATCACGTTTCAGATGATCATCCGAAAATGGACCGGGAATCTTTCTTTAAAGGAGTCCTTTCCATCGTGTCATACGATAAGGAGTAGAAAAAAAGCAAATGAATCAGCTTCGGGCATGGATTGTCGTCACTTTTCTCCTGGCGGGAAACGCCTCTTTCGCAAGTCAATATCAGGTCGGGTTCAAGGCCAGCCATGAATCGATGGGAGCCGAATTCGCCTATGTCACGGATTCGGGATATGGATCGCTCTCAGCCGGAGCGAATATCGTTATAAATAACGACGAATACCGGATGCTGAGAGGGTGCTTTCTGATGACCGGCGACCCCTTCCGCCCTGGATTGCGCTACGGCATAGGTTTTGAACCGGTGTTAGGCAGCGTGGATCATCCAAAAGATCATGCCCATGATGGCGACCTTTTCGCCGTTCCCTTCCTGTTTCAGATGGCTTTCGATCTATTCACCACAGATCTCAGGGTTCCTGTGGATGTGACCCTGGAGGCGAGTTTCGCGCCAGCCCCCCTTACATCCCACGAGTCGAGATATTATGGCGGTATCAAGATGGCCGGCGAGTACCGGATTTTGACCAACGCCGGAATCACCATAGAGTACCGATATATGCAAGCAAAATTTGAGCATTTGGATGATGAGTGGCGTTTCTCGGAGCACCTCTACCTGATCGGCTACATCCTACGGTTTTAGCGAAAGCCCCAATGCCCCCAACAACCTCAAGTAACCCAATAAACCCGATCAACCAACTAAAGTTTATTCAGAATGAGAAATGTAATGTCATCCACCGTCGTATAGCCTGTAAGCGCTTCCAGCAGCGCATGTTTGATCTTTGTAGGGGGCTTGTCTCCGTTTTTCTCAAAAATTTCCACCAATTTTTCCTGTCCGAAAAATTCTCCATTCGGAAGCACCGACTCTGTAAGACCGTCTGTAAAAAGTAGCAATTTATCACCGGATTCCATTGAGATCTCCAGATTCTCATTAGGAACAATTTCCCCCATGCCCAGCCCAAGCCAGATGCCTTTGCTCTCGATCTGTTCCACTCTCCCGGTATTTTTTCGATATACGCAGATATCCTGGTGAAGGCCGGAGTGAAGGATAACATTTTTATCCTTTTTTACAGCAAGCGCAGAGATGGTCATATATTTCGAGTCTTTCATTTTATTGATATTGGCGGTGATGACTTTGTCTGTTTCAGAGATCAGAAACGCAGGCGAAATATTTTCATCATTTGTTATCAACAGCTGCATGGCGGTCTGGACCATCAGCATAATCAACCCGGCCTGTATGCCATGACCAGATACATCCCCCATGATGATCCAGTCAGGAGCCTCCTCTGACGGGGTCTCGATCACATCGTAGTAGTCTCCACCAACTTCATCCGCTGGTTTCATATAGCCTGAGATATCAAATCCAGGTAAGACCGGCTTCTGGGGAACCATCGATAATTGAAGTTCAGCCGCCACCTTCATCTCTGTTTCCAGCCGGATGGCGTTTTCCCTTTGAGCCAAGAGAATGGCGTTTTCCATGGAGATCGCTGCCTGTGATGAAAAAATCTCAAGAATCTTCAGTCGTTCAGGAGTAAAGCTGTTTGTGGAGAGATTGTTTTCCATGTATATGATGCCTGCCACTTTCTCCCTCCTCCGGATGGGGGCGCAAAGTATCGATTTGCATTGATTTTCAACAATGTAGCTGTGGTTCTGAAAATTCTCATCCTGCTGGGCATCATGAATGACAAGGCTTTTTCTTGTTTTATGCACGAAATTGACGATGGACGGGCAGAGCGATTTCGTATTTTCAAGGCTTTCAGACTGCAGCACCTGAATCTCTCTTCCCACTTCACCTTTTGCCTGAATGTAAAGCTTCTGATCCTCCTCATTCTCCATGACAAGGCATCCCTTTTCTGCGCCCGCATTTTCAAAGGATATTTTTATGAGTGTCTCGAGTAATCTGGCGAGATTGATTTCCTGTGAAATCGCCTGGGATGTTTTAATAATGGATGACATATCAAGATTTTGAGCACCCGACTCCCTGCGTTTTGAGCGTTGTCCCGATTTATCCTTTTCACCGGCCTTTGTTTTGGCAAACAGCTCCTTGAATTCAGGATAGTCTTTTTCCAGATGATCCAGAATGGCATGAGCGTCCCATGCGTTGTAGCACCTGATAGCCTCTTTTAAAAATACGGTGGCCACCTCTTTCTGGTTTTTCCCCGCCCAAAATTTAAAGAACAGTTCATTGGCCAGTCCCTCTTCATGGATAAATTCAGATACCTTTGCGGCTTTAATCGATTTTTCATAGTTTTCAATGGCCTTTTCAGTTTTGCCGTTTACCCGTTCAAATTCTGCCAACGCAAGATGGTATTTGTTCAGGCAAT
>JAGVHJ010000134.1 GCA_020056645.1 Desulfobacterales bacterium | reverse complement strand
TGAGCTGCCTCCCGCCGCAGCGGCCAGGATCGATTTCGACCATTCAATCTACCGTGATTTCACCGTGGAGGAGACTCCCACGCTGGCTGGCTTGAAAAAAATGGGAGCTGTTGTCCGGATGGGACCCTACCGAGTGGGGGCGGACAAGTTCGGCCATTTCTTTTCAGAAGGGTGGTCCTATTTCATCCGGGTCCAAGAAAATAAGGGAAATATCGACGAGGCCCTTCTTTTTGGGGAGATGAGTGAGAGCATCTATTTCGGAGCCCTTACCACCGGTGTCTTTTCTTTTGCCGATCTTGTCGCCAATTTCAATGGCTTGCGTTTCTGGAACCGGGTTGCCGGAGATCACCCGGACCCTCTCTTTCCGGAAAAGGAGGTGAAACCTTACTTCCGGTGCAAAAACAGCCAATGGGTCCTCGAAGCCGATTTTGACTGGAGGGAGTATGTCGATCCCGCGTGGGATGAGAGGTTCAACCAATCTCTTTTTAGAAATCAGATGCTACTTGAAAAGGTTTCGAAACGAATCGACTCTCTGAAAGAAGAGCCATCTGGCTGCTTATGCGACCTAATGGATCAGGAGGAGGATGTGGCGATGTTGATGCTCCGCAAATACGGGCGGTATGGCCCCCATCTTCTGAACATTTCCGGTCATGATACTCTTCCGGAAGAACTATTCCCTTCCACCCTGATCCGCCAGTTCTTCCATAGGGATATTCAGCATCCTCGGACAGAGCGTGAAAACGCCATCGTCTCTTTTTTCAGGTCGTACCGTGATAAAATGACTTTGGCCGCCGAACAATAGCAGGGTTAATGAGAGGGAAAATGAGAAAACCGGGCGGGGAGGATGTCTATTCCACCTTGATTTTTTTTGTGTCGCCAGGTTCGGTGCCGGGTGAAATGTAGCCGATGGCCCCCTGCTTTTCAGCGACATACTTGACCAGATCCGATTCATTTTGAAAGAATTTGGGCGGAAAGCCCGTGCCTGAAACGATGGCGATTTTCCAGAAAGAGGCGTATTTGGAAGGGGTTTTGTTCATATAAGTGTTGAGGAAGGACTCGTGGGTTTTTCCCTGCTTGAGCACGACCACATTGATTTTCTGGCCGTTGGCCCATTTTGTCTTTTTGCCTAGGAATATCAGGTTGACATCCTCTTTGGAAAGGGTGGTCTCCTCAACCGATTTGTTCACGATCAGCAGACTTTCCGCGCTGGCCAGGCTGTAGAAAAAAAGGATGATTGCTGTCCAGGCGGCAATAGATGGTTTCATTTTCATCCTTACGCTCCTCATGGTTTCAACCTCGGTGTTTCTATCAGAAGTTTAAGCTGGTCTTTACGGCGAAAAGCATCCATTCTCTTTCCACATCATCCGCCGGGTTCTCTTCGAGGCTTGCAAGACCCAGGCCGTCGATAAAATGGGTCTCGAATTTGACGCACCAATATTCCGAGATGTCGAACTTGGTGCTGACCGTAATATCTTTCTGCCATCCAAAGTAAGCGGGTTCTTTCAGGTTCGGGTCGTACTCTCCATAGGAGATGCTGAGGGCGAACCAATCGGTCGCCTGCCAGTTGACCTCCGAGTAAAAGCCGTTCAGCTTGGCCTTGTAGATCGATTGGTTTTTCATTTGGGAATCAATTCTCATCTCCATATATTCATGGGTGAAGGTGAGGCTTTTGATATCATACTCCGCCGATAGGGTATTGATGCCGTCAATGGAGAATTCGAGACGCAACGGATCGACCAGAATTTCGCCTTTTCCCATGAGGGAGGTTCCGCCGATTCTCAATCCGGTTAAAGGCGTGTTCCAGATGAGCATGCCGCCCTCCATGTGGTTGATAATGAGTTTATAGTTGTCGTAATTTCCGCCGAGGGCTTTGATCACCTCCCGATACCGGTATACCAGGTCTGAAAGATATTGGGTGTTGGAGGCGATATGGAGGGTTCCCCCATAGAGCTCGTAGTCCATATATCCCAGGGGGCCGAGTCTCAGGACGCCGTGGAGCCCCGCGCCATAAAGGCCCACCACAAACTCCCGGAGACCTTCGGGGTAGACGCTTTGGGGGAAAATGATCGAGGTCCGGAGCATATCCGCGTTCCGCTTCCGGTTGTGGAGCCCGAAGGGAAGCTTGATCTTTCCGGCCCGGAATCCCAGCCAGTCCTGATAGGTGTAATCAAGGGCGGCCCAATCGATAGTCAGTTCGTTGTTGCCGTACTCGCCCATGTCCCTTGAAAAGAGCTGCATGCCGAACTTGAGATCGTCGGTCAGGTCTGCGGAAAGGTTGACGCCGATTTCATTGAACTCATAGCTGCCTTTTTTTGAATTGCCGAGATAATTGTTGTCTGTCGATTTGAGATAGCCCTGGCTCACAAACCCATGCATCTCTATATCGCTCAGTAGCTCCGCCCTTGCCGGAAGGGGCGGTGATAAAAGGAACAGTCCAATCACGAAAGCCGCAAACCGGTTCAATCCCACGACTCCTCCTTATTGAAAGTGAATTGTGTTTGACAGAAGAGAATATAGTATGGGCGTCATGGGTTCGCAATGAAAAAAAATGATTTCGTAAAGGAATTCCCCCTGGCGAATGAGCATTTTAAGTTGAATTTTACGGATGATCCATGTAATGAGGGGATTTTAATTCAGGAAACCGGTCCGATTAAAAACGGTCCATGAAAATAAATCGGTGGGCGGGTTTCAAAGCGAGATTGAACCCTGCATCCCCGGAGAAGGAATGCTTCCATGAAAGAGAGTTTTTCCCAAGGGCAGGACGCCCTTCTTGAAACCGTGATCAACAAAGGGCTGTGCGTGACCTGTGGGGCGTGTGTGGATCTCTGTCCCTACTTTACCTATGTGGATGGCCGGGTGATCGTCATGGACCGGTGCCGGGCCGGAGAAGGCCGCTGTTTCCGGTGGTGTCCCCAGGCCCCTTGGAAAACGGAAACCCCTGACACAAGGGGGCGCGAAGAAAGAGAAGGGATTGGTCCATTTATTGCGGTTTTCGCCTCCCGATCACGCGATCCCGAAAAACGCGCGTCGGCCCAGAACGGCGGAGTGGTCACCGCTCTTATGGAATTGGCCCTGGAGTGCGGAGTGGTCGAGTCGGTCATTGTCACCGGCAGGGGGGATGGCGGTTCTCCAATGGGGGAGAGGATCGATTCATCAGGCCGGATATCCGCCGTTTCCGGTTCCCGCTATACGGCGTCGGCCGCTCTTGCGGCCTTGAACCGGGCTGAGAAGGAGGGCGTACAAGGGATCGGGGTGATAGGTGTTCCCTGCCAGATGGCGGCCCTTGAAAGAAGAGGCCGATATCTGGCCGAAAAGGGATTAAAAGACCCGGTGCTTCTGAGAATCGGCCTTTTTTGCACATGGGCACTCGATTATCGAAGGCTCTCCGCATATCTGGCCCAAAAAGGGCTGAAAGGCCCGCTTAAAAAAGCCGACATCCCGCCGCCGCCCACGGAGGTTTTCCGGGTCTCAACAGCGGCGGGCGCGTTCGAATACCCCTTGCCGGAGATTCGAGCCTTGATCCAGAAGGGATGCTCGGTCTGTAGGGATATGACGGCCCTTCACGGGGATATTTCCGTGGGAGCCTTTGAGGGCCGGGAGGGATGGAACACCGTTATTATCCGCACGGAAAGCGGAAAAGCCCTTTTCGATCAGGCGGTTGAAAAGGGAAAAGTCGAGAGCGAGCCGTTTCCCGAAGAGAACCTGCATGGCTTGAACCGGGCGGCGCTTGGCAAGAAAAAACGGGGGGCGGAAGCTTACCGGCAAATGATCGGGGAAGAGAACGGGGAATGAAAAAAATCTTTCAGAAAAAAGGCGGAACCGACCTGCTGCTCCAAGGTAACGATGCGATCGTGCGTGGCGCTTTAGAGGGAAATGTCTCTTTTTGCTCGGGCTATCCGGGAAATCCCTCTTCGGAAATC
>JAGVHJ010000049.1 GCA_020056645.1 Desulfobacterales bacterium | reverse complement strand
ATGGCCTCTTTATCAATACGATTTTGGACTTTATCATTGTGGCCTTCGCCATCTTCATCTTTATCAAGCAGATAAACCGTTTCAAGAAGGAAGCGCCAAAAGAAGAAAAGAGCACCAAGGAGTGCTCCCAGTGTTTCACGGAAATCCCGATCAAGGCTCTCCGATGTCCGAACTGCACCTCAGAACTAAAAGGGTGAAATAATATGAACCATAGGAAAAAGGGGAACAATTCATGCTCATGAACTATCTTGATCCGGGAACAGGAACCATGATCATCTCTGCGATTGTGGGTGTTTTCGCCACAATCGTCCTGGGATTCAAAACCATATGGTATAAGATTACCTCCTTATTTTCCGGTAAGAAAAACGATCTCTCCGATGACAATAATCCATGAAAAAAAGAGAAGCGCCCCAGGATTTTTCCGTTCGTGGCGTCTTTACCGGCAGTTCAAAAAGCTTGCCCGATCGGAAAAAACGATCCTTTTTTTTTCGGAAAGCGGCCAGGACTGGCACCATTTTTCACCGGTCATCAACCACCTCACGGGGAATCTGAGTCAGACGGTCTGTTATGTCTCATCCGATCCGGATGATCCGGGCCTTCTCCAGGAAAATGAGCGGATAAAGCCCTTTTTCATCCGGGAAGGACTCTTTCAGATTCTCTTCTTTTCCTATCTGAAAGCGGACATCCTGGTGTTAACCATGCTGGACCTGAACAATTTTCACCTGAAAAGGTCCGTGAATCCCGTGCACTATATCTATCTTTTTCATGCCATGGGAAGCACCCACATGGTGGATTTCGCCAACTCCTACGACCATTACGACACCATTTTCTGTGTGGGGCCCCATCAAAAGGAGGAGATCCGGAAGCGCGAACAATTGAAAGGGCTGCCTCCCAAGAATCTCGTCGACCACGGTTACGCAAGGCTCGATTCCCTTATGGAAAAAAACCGGGAATATGAGAGAACCAGAGCCCCCCATGGGGAGGTCACCGTTCTGCTCGCCCCGACCTGGGGCGACTCAAGCATCCTGAACACCTGCGGTCTTGAGCTGTGCGGCGTCCTTCTCGGGGAGGGATTCCGGCTGATCCTGAGGCCCCATTACGAAACCGTGAAACGGACACCCCAGGTGGTGGCCGATATCCGCCGAAAGTTCGGCCATCTTGAGGCCTTTTCCTATGTGGATAAAATGGGAGAGAGCGCCTCTCTGTTCCAGTCCGACCTGTTGATCTCCGATTGGTCCTCCATGTCCATCGAATACGCCCTGGGCCTGGAAAAACCCGTGCTTTTCATCGACGTGCCGCGACGGGTGAGAAACCCGGATTACATGGAGCTTGGCATCGAACCAGTGGAGGTCCGGATCAGAAAAGAGGTGGGAGATATCCTTTCTCCCAGGGAACTTGAAAAGGCCCCTTTTATGATCCGGAGCATTCTTGAAAAAAAAGAGGAATTCAAAGAAAAAATCGACATGATCCGGCGGCGATATCTCTTCAATCCAGAGGAGAGCGCACGGACCGGAGCGTTGGAAATCCTCCGCATCAAAGAGCATTTAATGGACCATTCAAGGACCGGAAGGCCAGCATGAATAGCGCTATTTTTAAAAAGATCATCGGGTGGATCACCCTTCCTGAAAAAATCACCCTGCTCAAATGGGGAAGCTGGTTTTTCTTTTTCACAGGCCTGATTCAACTCGTCATCGGTCTTAAATATCTGACAGGATTCTCTTTTCCACAGGATGCCCTTGGCGGAATATACACGGTATCGGCTTATGTGGGCCACTTTCTCTTTTTGAGTTATGCGGCCTGGATGGTCGTCATCCTCCCACTGACTCTTCTGATTCCCAGAAAAAAGGTGATCGTCCCCCTGGCGATTTTCTGGTCCGCGTTCATCTTGGCCGCGACCCTTCTGGACGCCCTTGTCTTCGGCGACAACCGGTTTCACATGAGCACCCTGATCATGTCGATTCTTGGCATGAAGACCTGGCTATTCGGACTTCTCTACCTTGGAATATTTCTCTTCTTCGCCACTTTTCTCGCGAAACGGGTGGAGAGTTTCATGGAAAACCCCAAAAGGCTCCTTTCCGGCTTCCTGGTGTCCAGTTTATCGATTCTTCTTTTGGTTTTATCCCATGCCCTCCATATCTGGGGCGACGCCAATTACTACACCCCCATCACCCGGTTTTCGACCTTTATGCCTTTATTCTATCCGGCGACCGCAAAAAAATTCATGATCAAACATGGGCTTGCCAATCTGGAACAGGCCAGGGATGAGGCGAACGTGAAAGAGCTGAACAAGGATGGGGGCAACGATCTTCTCTACCCCCTCTCCCCATTAACCTTTTCCACACCGGTAAAAAAACAGAATATCCTCTTCATCGTCATTGACGCCATGAAGGCGGACGCCTTGACGGAAGAGCTCGCGCCCAACATCCTCCATTTTTCAAAAGAGAGGATTGTGTTCAAAAATCATTACAGCGGCGGAAATTCGTCGAAAATGGGGGCCTTTTCCCTATTTTACGGCCTACCCGCAACCTACTGTAAGTATTTTGAAAGTGTCGGGAAATCCCCTGTTTTGATCGACACGCTTGAGAAGGAGCAGTACCAGTTCGGTATTTTCAGCAGCGCCCCCCTCTACCGGCCCACGAGCATCGACCGGACCGTTTTCGCCAACTTCAGGAATCTGAGACTCGAAACCAAAAGCGAGATCAATGAATCCTACGCAAGGGATCAAAAAATCAATCAAGAGTGGCTCACATGGCTTGAAAACCGGGATAAGAGCCGCCCCTTTTTCGGATTGCTCTTTTATGACGCGCCGACCTCAAAAAGCTATCCCCCCGAGTATGAAAACCGGTTTCCCCGGCCGGAAAAGCAGACCAAACTTCAGGAGCGCCACCGCAAATACAAAACCGCCATCTCTTTCGACGACGACCTGGTAAGCGCGGTTTTGAACGATCTCAAGGCACAAGATCTTCTCCAAGAGACCATCATCATCATCACCGCGGACCATGGGGAGGAATTTGATGAAAACGGCCTTGGGTTCTCCGGGCACGGCTCCTCGTACAGCCGGTTTCAGCTACAGGTCCCCCTCATCATTTCATGGCCCGGCAAGAGTTCTCAGACGATTTCAAAAAGAACATCCCACAACGACATCGCGCCGACGCTAATAGAAGAGGCCCTCGGATGCCTGAACCCCTCATCAGACTACGCTTCCGGAAAAAATATTTTCAAAGGGCCCCAATGGGATTGGCTCATTGTGGGCAGTTACTACAATTTCGCCATACTTGAACCGCACCAGACAACCATCAGTTATCCCGGCGGCTATTTCGAAATGAGGGACGACCGGTACAATGTTATTTCAAACAAGCACCTGAACCGGAGGGTCCTTAAAGCCGCCTTGAATGAGTCCGTGAAATTTTTTAATCAAAGATAGGCCTTTTTCCATTGCGTGGAACCGCTTTTTTTCGGATGTCAGATACATGTCAAGAATGCAACTAAAACATCTTTCCGCCGGGTTCATGGCGCTTTTCCTCTGCGGGTTGTCGTCACTCTATCCGCGGACGCTATTCGCGGACCATCTCATTCAAACGGAAAAACACTATTACCTTTTTTCCGAAAGAACCGGCGATCTCCTGAAAATTGGAACCGGCGGTTGTCCGGCAACGGGTCAGATAGAAGCAGACTCGCCTCCTCTGATCGGCTTTTCCCTCCCGGATGGCGATCCGTTACAAAAGCGGTTCAATCATCTCTCCTATGGGATTGAAAAAGAGGAGAAGACCGGTACGCACCATACGCTGGTTCTCCTCTCCTCGCCCCTGACCCCCGGACTCTCTTTCAAAAAAACCTACCGGATCGGAAAAAAAAATCATTTCGTAGATGTTTCGCTCTCTCTCCTGGGGCCAGAGAGCGCCTCTTTTTCTAACAGCACCGCCCTGACAGTGGTCTTGAACCCGGTGGACGGCTGGGACCTTTCTGCCGCGACAGGATCGTCGGAAGAGAGACGGATGGTTTTTGTGGGAGAGAGAGAGAGTCTGACAGAATCGGAATTTAGAAAGCGGCCATCGCCCACCCTGGCCCAGGGGGAATGGGCTGGATTCCGCGACCGTTTTTCAGCCGTATTGATCAAGCCGGATATCCCGTTGACAGCCATGGACGAGACGCTCCCTGATCGTTCCGCACCACCGCGATTGACCTTTAAGACCCTTTCCGCCTTGACCACGGTTTCGATGAGACTCTATACCGGTCCTGTTGACTGGTTCTCCTTTGGTGAAGAAAAAAAGACCCTCTCTTTCCTCCTATACGACGCCCTCTGGTTCTGGGTCCGCTGGATCAGTTTCGGACTTTTTTTTCTCCTGTACGGGTTGATCCAGATAAGCGGCTCCCATGGCCTCTCCATTCTTCTTCTATCCCTTGCCGTGAAGGGAATGATGCTTCCCCTTGTCCGCGTTTCAGACCAATGGCAGAATGATGTGAACAAAAAGAGATCGCTTATCGAACCCCGTGAAAAAGAGATCAAAAGCCGGTACAAGGGACACGAGCAGCACCAGAGAATACTCGCCCTCTATAAAGAGCTCGATATCCACCCCATGTATGCGTTGAAAACCTTTCTATCGTGTTTTATCCAGATACCCATTTTTTTCGCGGCCTACCACGCGCTCAGCGAGAACGTATGGCTGAAAGGAGTTTCCTTTCTCTGGATCACGGACCTTACCCGCCCGGACCACTTTTATCGATTGCCGGTTGATCTCTTCTATTTTGGCGGATATGTGAACCTCCTCCCCCTGTTGATGACGGCGATTACGGTCGTCAGCGCCGCCCTGTTTCAGGACCCGATCCTCTCAGAAGCGCAATTGAAGAAACAAAAAATGAATCTCTACCTGATGGCGGCCGCTTTCTTTCTCCTTTTTTACCCATTT
>JAGVHJ010000376.1 GCA_020056645.1 Desulfobacterales bacterium | reverse complement strand
TTGTTAATTTGCCCAACTCCGGCGTTGGAAAAAAAATTTGATCCTCGAAATACGCCATGTATTCCTGCGGTCAAAATTTTTTTCCGCCTTGGATTTGGATTTGAACAAATTTCCTAAAAACTTGAAGACCAAATATAAAACACGATTTCAAGGAAATCTCAATACCCGTGTCACCCTATTTTATTTAAAATAGCTCAGGAGCGCATGAAGGTTGGTGAGCGGGTGGGGCGGGCATCCGGGAATGAAGAGATCGACCGGAACTAGCTGGTCGAGACCCTCCGTGATCTCCGGGCTTCCGGTAAAGGGGCCGCCCGATATGGCGCAGCTTCCCACGGCAATGACCACCCGGGGTTCGGGAACCGCTTCAAGGGTCTCAAAGAGGGCGGTTTTCATGTTCCGGGAGACTGGGCCGGTCACCACAATGCCATCCGCGTGTCGGGGCGACGCGACAAAATTGATTCCAAAACGCGCCAGATCGAAAAAGGGGGTGGCAAGAACATTCAAGTCGGCTTCACAGGAGTTGCATCCGGCTGCGGAAACCTGTCTCAGTTGCAGGGATCTTCCAAAGAGTTTTTTAAAGTGCGTTTTCGCGTGATGGGCTAGATCGGGCAGAGAGCCGTCGGTCAGAAGATCCTTTTTTTCAGCCACAGATATCCCGAAATCCTGGGTGAAGGAGATGAATTGCTTCTGGGAGAGGGTCTCGCAGGCTCCGCAGAAAATGCACCGGCCCAGGTCGATCCGTTTTCGTTCGCCGTCAATGGCGTTTTGCGGGCAGGCGGCCACGCATTGGGCGATCAGATCCGATGGGGCATCCGCGTTGATCTGGGGCCGTCCCCGGTATCGTTCGTGAAGTTCTATGTTAACTTTCGGGTATGGGGTTGTCCGATAGCCCTGTTCAAATCGGTTTTTTAAAACATTCAGCATGGGAATTCACTTTCTGAATAAACGGTTTCATCACAGATCAAATCCGCAATAGGAAAGGTTGAAGCTCTTGTTGTTCAAGGGAAAATCGGATATCCCCGTGTTCCTCAAGGCCATGGAGAGTCCGTTCCAGTTGTGAAAGGAGGGGTCCTTGATTTTATATCGGAGGAGTCTCCCCGCTTGATCGGTCAGAACCGCGTGGGACACCTCACCCCGCCACGCCTCGTTGATTGTCACCGTAAAGGCGTCGGGCGCGAGAGGAGAAAACGCTTTACGGACAAACGCCGTGGAGAAAGGAACCGAGAGCAACTTTTCAATCATGAACATGGACTGGATCATCTCATCCGCCCGGACCCGGGCCCGGGCATAGACGTCGCCGGTGGATTTGGCGTTTTCCGGGATGTCGAAGTAGGGATAATACTCGGTCGGGAATAGATGCCTGGCGTCGTAAGGAAGACCGGAGGCCCGTCCGGCAGGGCCAACGAGCCCGAGATGCTCGGCGTCTTCCCTGCTCACGACGCCGCAATCCTCGAAACGGGACATGACGCTCGATGTGAGGAAGATCAGGTCGATCACATGCATGACCTGGGGTTTGATCTCTTCAAGGCGTCTTTTCAGTTCTTTCCGGATATCGTCGGTGAGGGGCATGAGAACTCCTGAGGGCCTGACCAGGGATTTCCCGAACCGGTTTCCACACAGCAAGAGGGTCATGTTTAGAAAATCGCCCCTCATGCGTCCGAAATAGTTGGCGGGCGGCAGAAAGGCCACATCCCCGCTTAAAGCTCCCAAGTCTCCGGCATGATTGGCCAGCCTTTCGAATTCTAAGGCGATCACCCGGAGGATCCGGGAGCCCTCCTCGACCGCCGCTCCTGTCAAGGCCTCCACGGCCTGGGAAAAACAGAGGCTGTGCCCGATGGAGGTGTCTCCAGCGGCGTTCTCGACGATGTGAGGCCACCTTTTGGGGTCTGCTTTGAGGATCAGGGGTTCGATGCCCCGATGCTGATATCCCAGCTGAATCTCCAGGTTCAACACCCGTTCGCCGATGCAGTTAAATCTAAAGTGGCCGGGCTCTATCACACCTGCATGGACCGGTCCCACCGCCACCTCGTGGATCTCGTCCCCCGCCACCTGGTAATAGGGGTAGTCGCCGGGAATATCTTTCGAGTAGTCATTCCCAAAAACATCGGTGGTCCCTCTGTAGTTGGGATGGTATCGAACCATCTTGAGCCAGGGATGGCCGTCGGGCATAAGGCCGTACTGTTCGGCGATTTCCCGTTCAAACAGATGAAAGGGTTCCTGCTCGACCGTAAAAGAGGGGTATCGCTCCGGCGCGTCACATCCAGCTGCAAAGAGTTGACTCCCTTTTCTCAAAACACAGAGAAGCTTCAATGCGCCTTTCTCTTCGTAACAGAAAAAGTGAACGACTTTTCCGCCCTCCTTCACCAAGGAGATGGCGTCATCTCTGAAGCGGCTGAATGAGAGATGGGGAATCCGTTTTCTTTCGATACACTTGCCGTTTGAAATTTTTAAATATTCTGTATTCACTAAAATCCTCCGGGAATGAACGCTATGGCCTCTGAAATGGTGCGGCTGAGGCTCTCCGGCATATAGAGGACCAAGGCCACGGACGTCAAGAGAAGCGCATACTGGGGAAAAATCATATCCGCCTTCTCCGGCAGCTTCTCGGTTTCGCCCCGGTCATTGAAAGAGATGGCCATCACCTGGTTGGCTAATCCGGCGAACACCACGCACAAGCCGAAAATAAAGATCCCCACGGCCGTATATTGACCGGTTTTAAACGCGCCCAGGATGATAAAAAGTTCTCCGATGAAAATACCGAAGGGCGGGAACCCGGAAATCGCCGCAAACCCTCCGAAAAAGGAGAGAAAGGTCTTCGGCATCAGGCGAATCAACCCCCCGGTCTCTTCAATGAGCCGGGTTTTGTATCCAAGCAAGATATTTCCTGAAGTGAGAAAGAGGGAGGACTTGATGAGGCTATGATGGATCATGCATAAAATGGCCCCGTAGACTCCCAGGCCCCCGATGCCGGTTCCGAAGGCGATGATCCCCATATTCTCAACGCTCGAGTAGGCCAGCATCCGTTTGTATTCGGTCTGTTTCAGGATGAAGGTCGCGGCGGCCATGATGGAGAGAAGACCGAACACCACGAGAATCGATCCTGAAAAATCTTCAAGCCCCGCGGCGACCATGATCTTATTGGTTTTGAAAATCGCCAGATAGGCGCAGTTCAACAACACTCCTGAAAGAAGGGCCGACGCCGGGCTTGGGGCTTCGCTGTGGGCGTCCGGAAGCCAGGTGTGCATGGGGCAGAGGCCCATTTTCGTGCCATAACCCACAAGGATAAATACGAATCCCGCCTTGAGCCATAGGGCGTCCAGGGATTTCGCATGAAGGGCGAGGGCGGAAAAAGAGACTGGAACATCCACCTTCCCAATATCCATGGCGATCGTGACCAGAACGGAACCCAGGAGGGCCATGGCGATTCCCACCGAGCAGACAAGCACATATTTCCAGGTGGCCTCCAGGGAGGCGTCTGAACGGTAGGTGAAAATGAGTGGCGCACTGGTGAGCGTCGTGGCCTCGATGGCGATCCACATGACCATGATATGATCGGAAAAGGTGACCATGGTCATGGTCGAAAGAAAAAGAAGCATGAACCCGGTGAAGATATTTTCGTCCCGGATGTGACCTTCCCTGAGATAGCCTAGTGCGTAAATGGAAATGAGAAAGAAGAGGAGAGAGATGACGATCAGGGATAGGAGCCCTTCCGGGGTCACCGCAAAATAGCTGGAGAGACGGGGTGAGGGCCTATTCAGCCATACCATGAGGGAGAGCGCCAGATGAACCGCCCCGGTAATGGGCAGAAGGGGTCTCCCGGAACTCCGCGGCATCAAAAATGCGGCAATACCAGCCAGAAACGGGATGAGTATGACGATTTCAACCATGGGGGATCTTTTCTCCTATTCCTTGAGGGTGGTTAACCGTGCGGTGTCCACATCATTGAATCTTTGTTTGATATTCTGAAGAATGACGGCCATGATCATCACGCCGGCCAACACATCCAGAAGGATGCCGAACTCCACGATGTGGCGGGCGCGCACGGAAAACGCGGTTCCCACCAGATAGATGCCGTTCTCCATCATGATATAGCCCAGAACCATGGCGATGGCGTTTCGTCTGGCCATGAGAATGAACATGCCCCCGGCCAGAAGGGCGATGGAGGCCGTTATCAGCAGTTTGCCGCCCGCCATGGAGGGAAGCATCAGCTTTTCGCTGATCAGGGCGGCCACGACCATGAACAGCAAGCCGGCGAACATGGAGGCGTGGTAGTCGACGATGGGTTCGAACTTGCTTGTTATGGCGGCCTTTTTAATCGCGAGATAGATGGAATAGGGAATCACCACTCCCCGGATCAGGAGGGTCGCAAGGGTGAAGAGGATGTCTTCAAAAACCACATGGCGTCCGCCGATGAGGAGCGGTACAATGGATACGGCGATCCCCTGAAAGGCGATGACTTTGAACAACACGGTCAGCCGGCCCGATCCCAGAGAAAAAAGAATGGATAAAAGCACCAGGGATAAAAACCCATCGATCAGTTGAATCATCCTGTAAACTCCAGCGTTAAAATGGTTGCAAAAAAGGCCAGGGCGAATGAGGTCAATATGAACTTGGGCACCCGGTCCATCCGGTATCGGGCCACGACCGATTCCATGACGCCCACGGTTCCATATATCACGATAAGCGCGGCGAAGAAGAGAAGGCCATCCATGGCCGGGTGGCCGCTCCCGACCGGACAGAGAAGCCGGGCGATCACGGCGGAATAAAATAGCAGTTTGATATAGGCCCCAAGCTCGATCAACGCGAAATCGGGCCCGCTGTGATCAAGCACCATCACCTCGTGGATCATGGTCAGTTCGAGATGGGTGGCCGGGTCATCCACCGGGACCCTGGCGTTTTCCGCGAGGAGAATGATAAAGAGGGCGATGATAATGAAAATCAAGGGCGCTCCCGCTGTTTTCCATAAGAGCAGGGGCTTTCCAGATCCGAGCCATGCGGAGAGGTTCAGGTCGC
>JAGVHJ010000402.1 GCA_020056645.1 Desulfobacterales bacterium | reverse complement strand
TATAGTGCCTGGGGTATGCGTCCGACCAACGGGTGGATACGGTTTCAAAATGCTCCCGCTCCAGGGCCCGTTCCAAGGCCAGGGTGTGATGAATGGGCTGAAATGGAATCAGCTTCTGAATGTCGTTGTTTTTGCAGACCACCTCGTTTACAATTCCCTCCATAAGACAAAAGGTAATGGGAGCGGGAACCGGTGTAAAGAGGCTAACGCCATATGAGAAGAGCCGGAGATTCGCGATGGGAGAGGGAATGAAAAATTTGGTTTTCCCGATGAGCTTTGCCGCAGCTTTCAACAGGGATTCGTATGTTAATATCTCTGGCCCACCGATATCGTAAGAGCGCCCGCAGGTCTCTTCGGTTTCCAGGACCCCCACGAGATATTTGATCACATCCCGGATACCGATAGGCTGGCACCGGGTTTTAACCCATTTGGGGATGAAAATCACATAGAGGTTTCTGACCAGATGTTTGATGATCTCATAGGAAGCGCTTCCTGATCCAATAATGACGGCGGCCCTCAGGGTCGTCACCGGAACCGGGCCGTTGACAAGCTCGATCGATACTCCCAGACGGCTTCTCAGATGGGGTGAGAGCGACGCGCGGTCATCCCCCAGGCCTCCCAGGTATATTATTCGATAGATTTGATTCTCCTCAGCGGCTTCCCTGAAGTTTTTAGCTGCCTGGATATCGGCGGATTCAAATTTGCCGTGCCCAAGAAGCATGGAGTGAATGAGGTAGTAGGCGGCGTGAACATCCTCCATGGCCCGATGGAGGGTCTCTTTTTTCAGGGCGTCCGCTTCTACGATCTCCACATCCGGCCATTTATCGTAGTGCTCGGGGGAGATTCTCCGAACCATGACCCGGACCCGGTAGCCCCGAGCCACGAGTTCAGGGACCAAGCGGCCGCCGATATATCCGGTTGCGCCGGTTACAAGCACCCGTCCCTTTTCTGGGCAAGGGGCCGTGGGAAGACCGTCACAGAAGAGATCCGGTGAAGAAAACGATTTTTCAAGAGGAGTTTGGGTCATGGCGTCGCCTGATGTTTCTGGGATTATATGTCATTTCTCAAAAAGTATACTGCCAATTCCGGCATCTTGTCAATTTCTGATGATTTGATAAAGAAGACGCGAAGGATGCGATACCCGATGCAATTCCTAAAAGAGCGCTTTTCTTGCTTTGAGTAGAAAATGACGATTTCTTGTTTCTTAATTCGATTGACAAAGATCCTCTTTTTTCATACTCCGATATGGAAAACTCGGACTTGGTTTTTTTCACATTTTTATAAAACTCGATCTTCAAGTTTTTAGGAAATTTGTTCAAATCCAAGGCGGAAAAAAATTGTGCCCGCAGGAATACATGAGGTATTTCGAGGATCAAATTTTTTTCCAACGCCGGAGTTGGGGAAATTAACAAAAACTTGAACATCGAGTAAAACAGAAATAACGTCAGGTATTAATTATTCAACAACTTGGAGATCCAAGGGGGGACAATGGCAGATCTGGATGACTTGAAGGAAGGTAAAAAATATTTCGCCGATACACCGCAAAAAACCGAAGGATTCTTTCTCAAGGGCTCCAATTCCCTTGACTGGGGAATAAAAAACAGGCTTGCAAGAATTTTTAATCCCAAATCGGGTCGTACCGTGATGCTGGCCATTGACCATGGGTATTTTCAGGGTCCCACCACAGGACTGGAGCGGATTGATCTGAGCATCCTGCCGCTGGTGCCTTATGCGGACACCCTGATGCTAACACGGGGAATTTTGCGAAGCATTGTGCCGCCCTCCGTTTCACAGTCCATCGTACTGAGAGTCTCCGGCGGCACGAGTATTCTCAAGGAACTCTCCAATGAAGAGATCGCTGTTGATATCGAGGAATCGATCCGCCTCAATGTCTGCGCCATGGCCGTTCAGGTGTTTATTGGCGGGGAGTTTGAAAAAGAGTCTATCATTAACATGACAAAGATGGTGGACCTAGGAAATCGATATGGCATACCGGTGTTGGCGGTCACGGCGGTGGGCAAGGATATGACGAGAGACGCCCGCTATTTCCGGCTCGCCACCCGGATATGCGCAGAGCTGGGGGCCCATTACATCAAAAGCTATTATATCGAGGAAGGGTTTGAAACCGTGACGGCCTCATGTCCGGTTCCCATTGTGATGGCGGGCGGTAAAAAAATACCGGAACTGGATGCGCTGACCATGGCGTACAATGCGGTCCAGAAGGGCGCGAGCGGCGTGGATATGGGCCGCAATATTTTTCAGTCGGATGCGCCGGTTGCAATGATTCAGGCCGTGAAGGCGGTGGTCCACGACAACGAAACGCCTGAAAAGGCCTATGCGCTTTACAATACTTTAAAAAATCAAGGCTGATTCTCTGTCTTATGAAAATTTCCATGTGGCGCAACAACAGCGATATACGGATAGAAGAGGTTCCCATGCCTGAGCCGGGACCGGATGAAATGCTTGTTAAGGTCATCTCATGCGGCATCTGCGGCAGTGATATTTCTGAATGGTACCGGCTTCCCCGGGCGCCGTTGGTTTTGGGACATGAGATAGGCGCCGAAATCATCAAAACGGGGAAAAATGTCACGAAATACGCTCCGGGAGAGAGGGTCTTCGTCGCACCGAAAGTCCCCTGTATGGCCTGTGAGTACTGTAAAAATGAGCACTATCCGGTTTGCCCGAATGTGAAGGACCGCCTTCCCGGAGGGTTCGCCCAGTTCCTTGTTGTTCCCGCTGGACTGGTCGAACAAGGAACCTACCTCCTTCCGGAGGGCATCTCCTATGATCAGAGCACCTTTATCGAACCCCTTGCATGCGTGGTTCGCGCCCAGCGGCTTTCGGGATTGAAAAAAAAACAAGGTGTCATGATCCTGGGGTGCGGCATGTCCGGCCTGCTTCATCTGAAACTGGCCAAGGTCAGAGGGTGCAGGGCCATCGCCGTGGACATCAGCGAGAAGCGGCTGGCTTTTGCAAAGACAATCGGGGCGGACACGGTGATCAACGCGTCTGAAAATGTTCCGGATCGCCTAATGGCGGCCCATGGTGGGCGCAAAGCGGACGTGGTGATACTCTGCACATCGGCGCTGTCGGCCATCGACCACGCCTGGAAATGTGTCGAAAAAGGGGGATGCATCGTATTCTTCGCCGTGCCTGATCCGGGAAAAGAGGTGACGATCCCCATCAATGATTTCTGGATGAAAGAGATTTGTATTCAAACCTCTTACTATTGCGGTCCTCCCGATATCGCCGAAGCCATGAAGATTCTGGCGGAGGGTCTCATTTCCGTTGACGACATGATCACCCACCGATTGCCCCTGAATGATATTAAGAAAGGGTTCAAGCTGGTTACCGATGCAAAGGATTCAATCAAAGTCATCATCCAGCCGAATCATTAACACGATGGAGGAGAAAGCGTCATGGTGGCCTTAAAACATGCGGGGCTTGTTTGTGCGACGGAAGAAAATGCGGACAGATTCTATCAGGAGCTCTTAGGGCTTATAAAAAATAGTCCCTCAATTCTCCCTCGGTCTCTTTCAAAAGCCATTTTCGGTATCGATTCCGATCTGACAATGATCAATTACATGAAGGAGGGGCTCCATTTTGAAATCTTTATTCAGGACCAGAAGAAAAAAAACTCCGGGACCATTGAACACCTCTGCATTGAAGTGGAGAATCGCCAGGAGTTTATCGAGCGATGCCGCTCCATGGGGGTGACGCTCAATCAAATCCAAAAGGGAGAAAAGAAGCTGGTTTTTATAACGGATTTTGACGGAAACCTCTTCGAGGTGAAATAGACCTAAATCCTGCTCCCGCTCCACCGGAGTTTGTTTTTCAGGACATCATAATAGTGCTGGCCTTTGAGTGCGATCATCTGGACCGGGTGGGGCCCCTTCTCAACAACGATTCTGTTGTCGCTCGTTATTTCAAGCCCCTCCTGTCCGTCAAATGTCAGCATGATATCGGATGACTTGGGAGAGATCCGAATCGTGATGCGGGCCGAGTCTGGAACGATCAAGGGCCGGTTGGTCAGGGTGAAGGGGCAGATGGGGGTAATGATGATGCCGGATACGGCTGGATGGATCACGGGACCGCCTGCCGCCAACGAATAGGCGGTTGATCCTGTGGGCGTGGCGATAATGAGACCATCGCTTCTATAGGTAGTCAGAAAGGTGTCGTCGATATCCGTATCGATATGGGCAAGACGCGCAAGAGCCCCTTTGTTGATGACGATATCGTTTAATACCGTGACGCTCCGGACCAGGGTGTCGTTTTTATAAACCCGTGCGGTCAGCCGGGTCCGGGGAAAGGTCGTGAACTGATTTTCAATAATCGACTGGGCCACCTTGAATAAATTCTCTTCGGCGGTCTCGGCAAGAAAGCCCACCTCCCCGAATTTAACGCCCAGCATGGGAATCTCAAGATCTCCTATCCACCGGGCCGCCGAGAGAAAGGTGCCGTCTCCCCCGAGCACAAACACGCAGAAGAGATCCGGCGTCGCCCTCTGCGGGAAGGCCTCTGAATCGCGGCTCCCCTGGAGAGCACCTCCCTGAAGGGGCAGAATATTTTTCCTGACGACGCAACACTCTCTTTTCAGAAGCCATGCTTCGAATTCATCGGCTTTCTTGAGCGCCATCTCATCATGCTTGACCACCAGCCCGATTCTTTTTTTCACCTGGAGTCTCCTCCCTATCTGGTTCGCACCATCTTGAAAAATCCACATTGAGCTCCGCATACACCATCTATCGGATTTTGTATAGAAGAAAGGAGCGCCTCTTTTTCGGCGGAATCCATCATCGCCCTTGTGACATGCTCCTATTTTTTTCTTGACGGAAAGGGGCGCGGTTATTAGGATACGATCCCATCAATGAAGACAAATTTCATTTAGAATTCAAACGGATAATATTAAAAAATCGGTAACTATTCAGTATGGCCTTGTTTTAGTGGCAAAAAGGCCCTTTTGTGACGTGACATTTACTTTTTTTCGGATGAGAGATTCGACGGCTTTTTCCATTAAAACGGGCAAACGGTTTGAGGCCTTTGTTTTCGCCAGTTCAGCAAAAAGCCAAGAAGCTCCCGAAAAAAATAGGGAACGAACAAAACGGGCTTTCCGCCATCTTGATGAATAGCTGAATAGTTACAAAAATCGAAGAGATACCGGAGGAAGCACATGAGAGAAAGAGGCATGCTCGTTTTTTTTCTGGGAATGGTCTTTTATGGGACAACCCTCCTCGCGCAACCTGAGCCAATAAAGATCGGAATTGCGGGGGCTCACACCGGCGATCTGGCCTCCTACGGCATCCCAAGCGTTAACGCCGCGAAGCTGGTGGTCCAGGAAGTCAACGCCAAGGGAGGAATTCTGGGGAGGCCGGTCGAGCTTCTCATTGAGGATGATGTCTGCAAACCGGAGCTTGCGACCAATACGGCCACCAAACTGGTTTCCCAGGGAGCCCATGTGGTTATCGGCCACATCTGCAGCGGGGCCACCAAGGCGGCCCTCTCCACATACAAGGACGCGAAAATCATCTGTGTCTCTCCCTCCGCCACCAATCCGGATCTGACCCAGAGCGGTGAATACCCGAACTTTTACAGAACCATCGCCTCGGACGACGCTCAGGCCAGGCTTGATGTGGAGTTCGCATTGAATGTGCTGAAACTCTCAAAAATCGCCGTGATCCACGACAAGGGAGACTATGGCAAAGGGTTTGCCGAATTCGCGAAAAAATTCCTTGAAGAATCCAAGAAGGACCAGGCGGTCGTCTTGTATGAAGGAATCACGCCAGGGGCCGTGGACTATTCGGCGGTGGTTCAGAAGATCAAGCGATCCGGCGCT
>JAGVHJ010000348.1 GCA_020056645.1 Desulfobacterales bacterium | reverse complement strand
TAACGCCTTGGTGGAGCTGGACGCCCATGAAATGCCAATCATGGATGGAAGCGCGTTTCAGTTCACCCGGATGCTCCTTGATGCCGGGATCGTTCGGCAGGCCTCTCCAAAAAGTTATTTTATCGTAACAAAACCGATCATTCTGGAAGAAAATGAAAAATCGGTGAAACTCTATCCCGCGGATACCCCAAGGATTAGCTGCACGATCGCCTATAACCATCCACTCATCCAGACCCAGACCTTTTCCATTGAGCTGAACGCCCATAATTTTGAAAAGGAGATCTGCTCGGCCCGGACATTTGGTTTCGTTCATGATATCGAAATGATGAGGCGCTATGGCCTTGGAAGAGGCGGCACCCTGGACAACGCCGTGGTCGTGGATACGGAGGCGGTGTTGAATGAGGGCGGTCTCCGATTCCCCGATGAGTTTGTCCGCCATAAACTGTTGGATTGTATCGGCGATTTTTCCCTTCTGGGCATGCCTATCCTGGGGCATATTATTGCGTACAAATCGGGTCACGCATTCAACCATGCGTTTCTGAAAGAGTTCTTCTTGAGAAAAGAGGCCTGGGAGACGGTTTCCTGCGAAACCGTCCCCGCATGACAGGTGAGAGCGCCCAAAACATCTTGCCATTTAAAAGTCTATCCGTTATAAATTGCCCGTGTTATCCGGAGACAACGTTTTCCCCCTGACACAATTCAATCAAGCAGACCTTGATAATCCCGAAGCATGGGGATTGGATGGCGGTTTTTTTTAGAATGATGGAAATTCCCTGATCATGGTATCTATTGGCAGAGCACGGGTTTATATTTTTGGCTTTTTTCTGATAATAAGCCTCTTCGACCATGTCGGCCCGGCATGGTCGGAGAGCGCCAAATTTTCCAACGTGGTCATCACCAATAACAGAGACGATCTTCTTCTATTTCTAGAAGCCCGGAACACCTTTAACGAAAAGATAAAATCAGCGATATTAAGCGGCGTGCCGGTCTCTTTTTCATTTTACATCACCCTTGTCCGGGTGAGGTTTTTCTGGATGGATAGGACCATCCGGGATAAAGAGGTGGTCCACACCATCCTTTACGACAATTTAAAAAAGGAGTTTCAAATATCCAGGTCGTGGGAAAAGGGGGAGTCTGTCACCACACAATCCTTTGAAGAAGCCGAGAATCTGATGACGGAAATCAAGAGCTTTAAAATCGCCCCGTTGAAAAGACTCAGTAAGGGGACCCGATATCAATTGAGAGTGATGGCCAAGCTCAATCGGCTTACACTTCCCTACTACCTCGACTCCATTCTTTTTTTTATACCCAAATGGGATTATGAAACAGACTGGTACACGATCGATTTCATATATTAAATAGGATTTACCGGTGGTTTTGACGTGATGGAATACCCAGAGAACCTCATTGAAAAGGCTCATCCGGAAGATGAGCTCAGAAGACGGAAGCGTGAGGGGATTATTATCGTCTCCATCATTTTCACGGTCATTCTTCTCACCTTCATCGAAACCCATGTGGTGAATTTCAGCGGCGAGTTCCCGATATCAAGCACCATCTTGATGTTTATCCTCATCAACATCAACCTGCTTCTCTTTCTCCTGCTTCTCTTTCTCGTGTTCAGAAATCTTGTCAAGCTCTACTACGACAGGAAGCATCGAATCATGGGCGCTAAATTAAGGACCAAGCTCCTTGCGGCCTTCATCACCCTGACGCTTCTGCCCACGACGGTCCTCTTTTTTTTCGCAATCCATTTCATGTCCACAAGCATCGCCTTCTGGTTCAACGCCCCTGTGGAGCAGACCCTTGAAAATTCCCTCAAGGTGGGCAGGGAACTCTACGCCTATATCGAAAATAACAACAAATTCTATCTTGAACGGATGGTCTACCAGCTGAAAACGAGAAAGCTCCTTGATCCTGCCAATATCAAAGAGCTCTCAAACTACCTTCAGGTCGTTCAACGATCGTTTAATTTCCAGGCGGTGGAGGTCTATTCCATCAATTCCGAACGTCTCTCCTTCGATATCTCGCCCGCTCTTGAAAAAAAGTACTTAAAGGAGGTCTCGCCGAATAAGCTCCAGAAGTCCTCCAAAGAGGCCGAGATCGTCACCATCATGGAAAATATTCCCGCGGGAGAGTTGGTGAGAACCATCGGCGTGGTCTCCTATGGCCTCCCTGAAAGAAAAGCGGCCTATATTGTGATCTCGGTCCTGATCCCCACGGATCTCTCCATCAACCTGGCCTCCATTTCACGGGGGTTCGCCGAATACCGTCAGCGCATCCTCCTTAAAAAACCGATTCAGACCACCTATTACATCGCTCTTTCCATCGTGGCCCTCCTGGTGGTTTTCTGCGCCATATGGTTCGCCTTTTTTCTCGCCAAATCCCTCACGATTCCCATCATGAAGCTGGCCGAGGGCACCAAAAGGGTCGCTGGCGGGGACCTTAATTTTGAAATTCCCCTCATGGACGATGATGAAATGGGGAGTCTGGTCGATTCCTTCAACAAGATGACCCTGGATCTCCGTATCGGCAGGGAGCAGCTCTCCCTCTCCGCCCGGATGCTCGAGGAGCAGAATATCGCCATCGAGGAGAGCCGCCAATATATGGAGATCGTCTTGAAGAATATCTCCGCAGGCGTCATATCCATCGATCCCGATGAACGAATCACGACGATCAATACCTCCGCCGAAACCATGCTCAATTTGACTCCCGGAGCGATCAAGAACCAGACCCTTTTCGATCTTCAGAAGGGCCCTCACGGAATCATCGCAAGGGAGATAAGGGATAAAACCGTGGGGGCCGGAGACGGCCTTAAATTCGCGCTCAGGACCGCCATTGAGGGAAAACCACGGAGCTTCGCCGTCCATGTGAACGCCATGAAAAACGACAAGGGCGATCCTGTGGGCCAGGTCCTGGTCTTCGATGATTTGACGGAGCTGGAAAAGGCCCAGAGAATGATCGCCTGGAGAGAGGTGGCGAGAAGAATCGCCCATGAGGTGAAGAATCCCTTGACGCCCATCACCCTCTCGGCCCAGCGCCTGCAACGGCGGTATGGGGGCGTCATCAACGAGGAGGTCTTCGACGAGTGCACCAGCATGATCATCAGCCATGTGGATCTGATCAGAAACCTGGTGAACGAGTTCGCCGCCTTTGCCCGCTTTCCCACCGCGAATCCCATGCCCTGCGATCTTGTGGCCATCATCCGGGAGACCATCGCCCTTTACCGGGATGATCATAGAAAGATTCTTTTTGATTTGTCCGTGCCGGAGGCTCTCCCTCTGGTGAACCTTGACCGGCAGCAGATGAAACAGGCCATGATCAATCTTTTGAACAACGCCATCGCAGCCGTACATAAGGAGGGTGAGATCCGGTGTCAGCTGACCCATGATCCGATCTTGAAAAGCGTCCGGATTGAAATTACCGATACCGGCACCGGTATTTCGGACGAAGACAAGACCCGTCTTTTCGAGCCCTATTTTTCGACGAAGAAGAAAGGCATGGGCCTGGGCCTTGCGATCGTCAGCTCCATCATCTCCGACCATAATGGCATGATCAGTGTCCAGGACAATCATCCCAGGGGGGCGAAGTTCATCATCGAACTGCCTGTTTAGTGCCTGAACGAAAACCCTCTTTTTTTCCAATTTCCGCGTCAGGCTCAAATTTGAATCCTCGAAATACTTCCATGTATTCATGCGGTTAAAATTTTCGCCTTCCTTGAACTTGGAAAAAAAGTCGAGAGTTTCGTTCGGGAGCTAAAAAAAATAATAAAACAATAGCGGGAGGTGAAGGATGATCGACCTG
>JAGVHJ010000004.1 GCA_020056645.1 Desulfobacterales bacterium | reverse complement strand
CAAAAACCGCGCGCGGAGCAAAGCGCCCGTGAGTTCGCTTCCTTTGCAAATAAAGACGGCGGGGTATTGTTGATGGGGGTGACAGATGACGGCGAAATAATAGGAATCGAAGAAAGCTTTGATTATGAAGAGTGGTTTTCCAATATCGCCCGCAATAACATCATCCCCTCATTAAATATCACATGTGAGACACTCTCGGTAAGCAGCAAATCGATTATGGCTGTTTCCATTCCCACAGGAAAGGATAAACCCTATCAAACAGCAGACGGCAAATATTATATTCGGGTTGGCTCCACCAATCGAATTGTGAGGCAATCGGAGCTATTAAGGCTTTTCCAGGCATCGGGTTCATTTCATTACGATCAGATGCCTGTGGATAAGACAGGTATTGTGGATTTGAATTATGCAAAACTCGATAACTATTTCAGCAAATATAATTTTGGTTTTTCCCAAGAAACTCCGGAACAGCAGGAGATTTTGCTGAAGAACACAGATATCCTTTCGGAAAATGGCCAGGTAACCATTGCCGGACTCCTGATTTTTGGTTCAAATCCGTCACGCTATTTATTCCAGAATGGAATATCGTTCGCCTATTTTAAAGGAGCGTCGATTAATGAAGCGTTGATCGATAAAAAGAATCTGGATGGTGATCTCTGTTTCCAGGTGGATACGTGTACAACCCTGATAAAATCGTTTATCTCTTCACCATCCACCATTCAGGGGGTGAAAAGGGTCAATTGAAAATATATCTATCCCGATAAAATTTTCAGAGAGCTGGTTACCAATGCGTTGGTTCATAGAAACTACGCGATCAGTGGATCTAAAGTTCGTGTTTTTTTATTTGAAGACAGGCTGGAAATCATGAGCCCAGGCAGGTTGCCCAATACGGTGACCATCGATAAGCTTCCTTTTGGCGTCTCATATGCTGTAAACCCCGTCATTGTAAAGTTCATGGAAAATTTGCGTTATATCGATCAGCTCGGCCGTGGCTTACCAATGGTTTGCCAGGAAGCTAAAAAGAATGGAAAAAAAAATGAATTCGCAGAAATTGGAGAATCTTTTAAAGTGACCCTGGAACTTTAATCCATATGCTGCCCTTCTATAATTGATGTGAATCAGGTAATGGCAAATCCAGAGCGTGTAACAAAGATTTTATGGATGAAATAAGGCGTTTTTGCGGATCGTTCTTTTAATTTTAACCCGCGCCATCCTTGTTTCAGCCGTTTATTATCGTTTCTCGTTACGAGGCTCCGCCTCATCAGCTCTGACGGCGGAACCGTCATATTGGGTAACACTCGATCTTCAAGTTTTAGAATGTCGGCATTCAGAGAAAAATATGGCTGCGAATAATCACCCATGAAACATCTTCCCATAGGCATCACCACACTATCCAAAATAAGAGAGCAGGAGTGCTACTATGTGGATAAGACCCATTTTATTTGGAAGCTTGTTTCCGAAGGGAGCTACTATTTCCTATCGAGGCCGCGCCGATTTGGGAAAAGCCTTTTTATCGACACCCTAAAGGAAGCCTTTTCCGGAAACCGTGAATTGTTCAAGGGGCTTTTTCTGGAGGAGCGGTGGGACTGGAACAAGAAGTTCCCCGTCATCCACATCAGTTTTGGCGCGGGCGTTATCGAAGACCGGGCAACTCTGGATAAACGCTTGTATAATTTTTTAAAACAACACGGCGAGGCCAATGAGCTTCATCTTGAGTACGACACCATTCCCGACCGATTTTCCGAACTGATTCGTCTATTGTCGAAAAAGTACAAAGAAAAGGTGGCCATCCTGATCGACGAATATGACAAACCGATTTTGGACAACATCACATCTCCGGCAAAAGCATCTGAAATTCGGGAAGGTTTGAAGAATTTTTATTCGGTAATTAAAGATAACGACGCCCACATCGCGTTCTGTTTTTTCACAGGCGTCAGTAAATTTTCAAAGGTAAGCCTCTTCAGCGGGTTGAACAATCTCGAAGATATCACACTGAACAAACAATTCGCCGACATTTGCGGCTATACGGAAAAAGAGCTTCTTTCCGTGTTTGACGATAGGATGCAGGGACAACCTCTACCTGAGCTGAAATCCTGGTATAACGGATACAATTTTAACGGGGAAAAAGTCTATAACCCCTATGATGTTCTTTTATATTTTAAGACCAATCAATTCGGGAACTACTGGTTCGAAACGGCGACCCCGACCTTTTTAATCAAATTGATTCAGGAAAATCACTATTATTTGCCAGACATGGAGACGCTTCAGGTAGGTGAAGAGATACTGGGGAGTTTTGAGGTAGATGATTTAATTATTGAGACGCTCTTATTCCAGACAGGGTATTTAACCATCAAGGATATTGAAGAGCCCCTTCCAGGCCAACGGTTTTACCGACTGACATACCCCAACAGAGAGGTGAAAACAAGCCTGAATAGTTACCTTTTTAACGGTTTGACAAACCTTAAAGCGAACACGGGCAGCCTGAAAATCGATTTGGTCAAGTCACTTATAACGGCAGACCTTGAATTGTTTCGCAAAAAATTATTTGCGATCTTTGCGGCTATTCCACATGACTGGTATCGCAAGAGCAATCTGGATAGCTACGAAGGGTATTACGCCTCGGTGATATATGCGTGCCTCGCTTCCCTGGGCTTTGACCTGATCCCCGAAGATACCACCAATCATGGCGGAATTGATCTGACCCTTCAAACAGAAGCCAAT
>JAGVHJ010000210.1 GCA_020056645.1 Desulfobacterales bacterium | reverse complement strand
GCATTGATAATCAATTCAAGTTATGACTTAAATCACTCACCAAGCCCTATTCTACATGCGATTCCCCTGGGATCGGATACATGATACCTTGAAATTTGTTAAACAATACAGTATGAGTGACCTTAAGTTCGCTTCATTTCAGGGTTTTCTTGCATCGTGCAACACCAGGAGCGGATGGCCGTTAACATAATGGGAGCGGAAACCATGACCCTTGTCAATCATCAAAAGCGCTTTGAGGAGATTTTCCCTGGCATATGGGTCGCCACCTTGCCCATTCCGGGAAGACGGCCTGGACCGGTCAACGTTTACCTCTTCACGGGAGAAAAAAATGTGCTTGTGGATACCGGGGCGAGGAACACGGCCACGCTTGCCAAGCAAATTTTCCGCAATTCAGGATTTGAGCTTAAAGATCTTTATCAGATTGTCGCCACCCACGGCCACCTGGACCACTATGGGGCGGCCCGGCGATTGATAAAGTGGTCCGAGGGCCGGGCCCATCTCGCGGCCCATCCGGAGGATGCGCCATCGATCCTCAATGGCAGGGAGGCGCCCCTTTCCGCCTACGCCGCTTATTTCAGGGCCATGGGAGTTCCCGTTCTGCTGCGGCTTTTGATGCTGCCATTGATGTTCATGGGGAAATTCATGGCGGAACCTTGCCCGGTCGATCGTCTATTGAAGGATGGGGAGACGATCCGCATGGGAAATTACGATGCTCTGGTGGTAAGCACCCCCGGACACACCCGCGGTTCCATCTGTCTCTATATCCCCTCCAGGAAGATTCTGATCGCGGGGGACCATATCCTTGCGCATATCACGCCGAACGCCTTCGCCATGATCGAGACAAACGGGGCGCTTCCCCTCCGGTTGAGCCAGGAGGAGTATTACCGCTCCCTTGAAAAGGTTTTGGCGCTGTCACCGGAAATCGTTCTCACGGCCCATGGAAAGGCGGTGACCGATATCGGAAAAATGGTGGCAGGCTACAAAACAAGTTTTGAGAAGCGGAAGGAAAAGCTGTTCGCTCTTATCGGCGGCAGGGAAACGAGCGTCTACCGGATCGCGAGAAGACTCTTTCCCGAGCTTGGCGGAAAACGGTTTTCTCTGGATCTGTTTTTAGCCATATCGGAAACCTACACCCATCTTCAGATCCTTGAAAAAGAGGGGAAAATCGTCATGGAAATGCGAGGCCAGAGGTTAGGACTCATTACAAAATAACCTGAACATCTTGCATGTTATGGGTTGAAAAGAGGCATGGGCGGTGATCGTTTGTGCGTTGAGTGACGGGCGGCGCCATTCTTGTGAGATGATGCTTCGTCCGCTTCAGGGAAATTCAAACTCCTGGCCTTTTTGGACAAAACCGATGAACCCGTCGGAAACTGGCTGGGTCATCATGTCGGGCTGATAATGGTAAAGCCACATTTTTGCTTTGACCGGTTCGG
Source organism: Desulfobacterales bacterium (assembly GCA_020056645.1). Lineage (GTDB taxonomy): Bacteria > Desulfobacterota > Desulfobacteria > Desulfobacterales > JAHIVH01 > JAHIVH01. The sequence goes on along the minus strand of JAGVHJ010000210.1, from coordinate 3,858 downwards.
GGAGTTGCTTCAGTTCGTCGTAGTGGGCATGGACATTGGTCCGGATGGCGGCGGTTTCGCAATCATGGAAAATGGTCGATACCTGGTCTGAAATCGAAAGCATTTTCTCTTCCTGAAAAGTCGTGTCCGTGGTGATAAAAAGGGGCCTCGCGTTCTTCTTGTCGTTTTTAATCATGAGCCCGTAACTGAAAAGAGTGTTCTCCGGTGAAACGATATGGGGCATTTTGTGCAGGGTGGGGGTGATTCCCTCCCATCGGAAGGTATCGGTTTCTTTTAACGGATGGCAGGTAAAATAGTCCGAGAGGATCATATCTTTATCGCCGATATACTGAAGGCCTGCTTTCAAGGAGTGGTCCCACATCTCCTTCATCATCTCTTTTTCCATATAAAGATCGATTTTTCTGGGAGTTTTATGGAAAAAAGTATTGAAGGCCAGCCATTCCATGCCGCCGATATGGTCGGAGTGAAGATGGGAAATATAGACGGCGTTGATCTGGTTGGGGAGATCGTAAATGTCGACGCCCGCCTCTCTTAGGGAGAACCGGGCGTCACATCCGCAATCCAAGAGCAGGCGTTTGCCGCTCTCTGCGGTGATCAGCATGTTTGAATGGTAGTGCTCGGATGCGGCGAATGCGGCGCCAACGCCGATGAATTTGATTTTCATGAGGATCCTTACGTGTTTATTGACGGCATTTTGCTGAAATCATTATCATTTAGACCTAAATCGCCCTGTTTGTCAATTTTTTTTATAAGATCGAGATGGGCCGAGAGGGTTGGAATCAGATCATATTTCTCGACAATCGTCTCCCGGGCCTTTTTTTTAACGCCTGTCATGAATGATGGATAGTTCAACACGGCGATTCCTTTCCTGGCGATATCTTCGGGCGAAAAAAAGTCCGCCAGAAAACCATTCACTCCCTCCACGATCACCTCCCTGACCGGTTCCGTGTCGGAGGCGACGACCACACACCCTGTTGAAAGCGCCTCCAAAAGAGACCAGGATAGCACAAAGGGCCGGGTCAGGTAGATATGGACCGAGGAGGCCTGGAGCACCTTCAGGTAGTGGCCGTAGGGGAGGGGGCCTGTGAAATGGACCCTCGACGGATCCAGGGAGAGGGTCTCCAGCATTTTTTCCTTGTAGGTTTTGCCGTCTGGAAGGGGAGGGCCGTAGCAAACCCGCTCGGATCCAACGATGACCCCATGGCACGATGGCTCTTCCTTTAAAATAATTTCGAGAGCCTCCATGAACTGGGGGAACCCCCGGTAGGGTTCCATGCCCCTTGCGCTGTAAGTGACGATTTTTTCCGATTGCAGGAACGGCATCTCTTCAACCCCCAGCGCCTTTTCTGGGGCGGGTTTGAAAAACGCCGTCTTGACGCCATCGTGAATGACGGAAATTTTATGGCGAAAGGGTTCCGGGAACTGTGCTTTCTGCCACTCTGTGGGGGAGACGCCAACGTCACAGGCCAGAAGATCGTTTAATATCACCGCGTTTTTCATTCTCAACCGGGCCGACGCCGCCGATGTCAGGGCTTTATCCTTCCCGAACAAAGCGTCTCTTCCGTCGGCGTTGTAATACCACTCAAAATAGCCGATAAACCGGGCGTCGGGGAAAACATCCCTAATAAACCAGGTGACGCCCCATCCCGAGTGCCCATAGATGAGATCAGGAATGAATCCCTCCTTCTTGAGAGCAAGAAGGAGCTTCAGCACCGCTTCGCCCGATTGATAGGTTTTCAAAAACGGGTCGAGGATGGGATGGGTCATGCCTTCTCCGGTGGGGGGGGCGAAAATTCGTTTGATAACGCCGGGGATCTCCCATTCGGGTCTTCTGGCTTCGGTGGCGAAGAGGACTTGATTTTCCGGATCGCTACCAAGGGTCGCCGCCAGATGCCTGAATTGGGCCGGGAAATTGGGATGGATGAATAGAATCCGCATTCAGCGCTCCATGAGAGCGTTTCCCAGGGTGTTGAGAAACGGGTCCATTAAATATTCGAAAACGGTTCTTTGTCCGGTATGGATAAAAACATGAACGATGACGCCTGGGTAAAGTTTATAGGAAAGGGAGTCTCTCTCGAACCGGTCGCTCGCGGTCTCCACATGAATCGTGTAGAAGGTCCGCCCCTCATGGGTGAAAATCGCGTCCGGGCTAATGGTGATGACTTTTCCCTCGATCTCTCCGAAGCGTCTCGCCTCTGGAGAGGCGAGTTTGATCAGGGCTTTCTGTCCGGTTTGAATGTACCCGATATCGTTGATGGGAAGGTTCGCCTCGATGATCAGGCGGTCCTTTGCGGGTACGATGTCGAGGATTGTCATTCCGGGCGTGATGACCCCGCCTTCCGTGACCATGTATAGGCTTTTCACCACGCCGTCGATGGGGGATCGGATCACGGCCCTGGTCAGGCTGTCTTTGAACTTCAAGTTCCTCTGGGACAACTCGTCAAACTCTCGCCGGGACTTCTTTAATTCTTCCCTCGCGTTTTCCCTGAAGATATGGGTGATGCCCTGTTCTTTCTCTTTTTCTTCGTTCAGGGAGTGGTGTGCCCGTTCAAGGGAGATGGCGTCCTCTTCGGTGAGGCTCTTCAGACGGGTCGCCTCTCGTAACAGATTTAGATGATTGTACTGGGTGGATAGATTCTCTTTCAGAAGTTCACTGCTGATTCTGATCTGCTCTTCAAGAAGGGTCAGACTTTTTTTATTGCTGCGGAGGCGGGTCTCAATCTCCCGGATATCCTGCTCCCGCTGGCCGATTTTCTCCTTCTGACTCCTGATCTCGCTTTGATACCGTTTCCTTCTGGCGGTAAAGAGCTCCTGGGCCTGGACCCTTAGGCTGGAATACTCCTCTTTCAGCAGCCCATCGGGCCATTCCAACCTTTCCCTGCCGTTGATCTCCTGCGCCATCCTTTCAATGTCGATTTTAAGGGATGCGATGCGAATGTTGATCTCTTCCACACTTGATCCGCTTTGAATCTCTTCAAGATAGAGGAGGGGCTGGCCATTTTGGACCACATCTCCTTCCTTCACCAGTATCTCCTTGATGATCCCTCCTTCCAGATGTTGGATGCTCTTGACCTTGGAGCTGGGAATCACCTTTCCTTCGGCGACGCTTGCGATATCGAGTTTTCCGAAGAAGGCCCAGAGGAAAAAGGAGAGGAAGAAAAACGAACATAACGCGAGAAAGAGATGATCTCTGTTACCGTGCTGCGGGAAGATAGGTTCCGTTTCTTGTGGCATTTGTTGACCCTTTGATGGCCAAAATGGTTTCAGGAAGGCCTCGTTCTCGTCTGGATCTCAGGGACCGGTTTTTTATTGAGATTGAGCAGAAGGTTTCCCGCTTTTACGATGTTCGGGTCATGGGACATGACAATGATTGTTTTACCCGTTTTCGCAAGCGTGTTCAATACCGAATAAACCGCCTTTGCTCCTTCCGTGTCAAGCCCTTCCGTGGGTTCGTCGAAAAGGGCTATAGCTCCTTCCGATACGAGCGCTCTCGCCAGTGCGATTCGTCTCCTGACACCTAAGGGGAGATGTCTACCGCCTTCGGTGAGGATCGTGTCCCATCCTCCTGGAGTCCGGTCAAGAAAGGCCCTTAAATCCGCCGTTCGAATAATGGCGTTGAGCCTTTCCTCGTCGATATCTCTTGCGTTCAGGGTGATGTTGTCCCGAATCGAGGCGTTCAGGAAGACCGGTTCCTGAGGAAAATAGGCCACCTGTTTCCGCCACCATGGAAGGGCGATTTGGGCCAGGTGAACCCCGGAGATCAGAATCTCTCCCCGTGTGGGCGTCAAGAGACCGGTCAAGAGTCTTGCGAGGGTCGTTTTTCCAGCGCCATTTCTCCCGGTCGCCACGAGAAGGGTT
>JAGVHJ010000050.1 GCA_020056645.1 Desulfobacterales bacterium | reverse complement strand
CTACAACGACGCTCTTCCGATCTAATCAACCGCCGATCATATAATTCTCCATAGTCGTGGTGGAAAAACAGATGATTTGGCTAGTTCGCAGTTACTGCACGAAAAATGTCACCAGAAATTAGAAAAATCGAGAGAGAAAAATAAAAAATCCGCAAAAAATTAGAAGAATAAATTTATGGATCACAAAAACGTAACCGATGATGAAATAGTAGAGGCTAGTAGAACTGGAATCCATAAAGAATCATATATGGCTCAAACCGAAATGATGCGCCGGTTGAAAAATTCCATTGATAAAATGAGTAAAAGTGCCGATTTTTACTCTGACCGATTACTCGATTTAACAATACTGCTCTTCCTGATAGGCATTGTGCAGATTCTTATATCATTGCGGGCCATATCGGAATCGTGGAATCAGTGGGCCTGGCTTGCTGCCATTTTTATGTTTGCTCTTTACCGATTTGTGATGTTTATTTCAAAGGAAAGAGAAGAAAGAGAGAAAAAGGAACAAAAAGAAAAATAATCTAAAATCCCCTTAAAATTTTTGAACCGGGGGTTTGAAAATCGGAGTAGAATAAATTTATGGCGATAATCCGCAAAAAGTGCTGGCCGGAGATGTTCAATAAGTTTAGTTCCGGTGAGAGAACACTGGAATTGCGGTTGGCGGATTTTGACCTCAAAAAAGGCGATACCCTGGTTTTCGAGGAGTATGACCCGGGAACGGGGGAATACACCGGCCGGAAAGCGACATTCGAGTGCAAAAAGGTGGAGCACTCGGCCCAAGACCCGCTGCAGTTCTATAAAGTTGAAGATGTAAGAAAAAACGGATTTTGGATAATCGACTTGGAAAAGAAAAATTAATCCTCCTAACTTCTTTTCCCCTTGCCTCACTTATCCACATATGTGGATAAGTGAGGCGGGGGAATAATCTAAAATCCCCTTAAAATTTTTGAACCGGGGGTTTGAAAATCGTCCGGTTTCTTGTTTCAGTGCCGCGGTTAGTTCGAGTAGGGGATTATATTGTCCTCCAAAAATTTCTCGATTTTCGCAAGATAGATATCCTTCGATTTTGGGTTGCCTTCGGCGATCTCGACAGCGAATTTGTATAGTTCGCTGTTCGAAACCCTGAGCCACTTTCGATTTTTGGAGAGGAAGATAAAGAGCGTCATCACCGCTATTCTCTTGTTCCCGTTCTCGAACGGATGATTCTTTATCATCAGATAGAACAGAATAGCCGTCTTCCCGGTCAATTTGCGGTAAAGAGGCCGACCATAGGTTTGGAATGGCGTTTGGATACAACTCTCGAGAACGTTAGGAAATCTCGTTTTGAACTCCGGGATCGGTTCGTCCCACGTCATTAATTCCTTAGCCAGCTTAAAGGCCGTGTATTCAACCTCCTTTAAGTTGATGCTTTTTATCTTCATTCTTTCCCGAGTTTTTTGAAGACATCGCCGTATTCTTTTACGGCCCTTCTCACTGCCTTGTCTATATCGCTCTTATTTTCTTCGCCGATGGATTTTCCGAGAAGTTTCAGAACCTCCTCTTTCGGAATAACGTAGTTCCGCCCGACTTTGGACGCCTTAATCCGGCCATTCATTATTTTTTTATGAATGGCTATCCGGCTTACCTTGAGGGCTTTTGCGACCTCGGCGGTCGAGAAGAAATCTGTCATATTTATAGGTTAACATGTGTTAACCTATAAATCCATAGCAACCCCCTTAAAATTTTTGAACCGGAGTTTTGAAAATGATAATGGCCACTTCCTTGGAGGAGGTGGCCATTGCTGTATCGACTTCTTACTGCGAGTTTTGGGGAAAGACACGACTAGCTTACTCCTAATCTCAGCTTGAATGTATTGTACTTCCGACTCAGTTTCCACCACAGCGCCCACAATTCCCAAAAGAGATATTTGAGGAATATGGATTTGGATGGGTATCCTCTCCCACATCCCTCGCAATGACTTCGCATCTCGCTTATCAGCAGCTCGAGGATTTTTTTGGGTACTATCCATTCAGCTACCCGCCTCAATTTGAATCTCATCTCGGGTGTAAATCCACCCACCATGATTCCTCCGCATAGTCCGCATCTTGTTATATTACACCCTTGGCAGAAACTCATTCTGTGATCATGTTTGAAGGGGATTAATTCCCCGTGGCAGACACTACAGCTCGAATTTTCCATCTTGTGCTCTCTATTGGTTGCACAAAAGTGACGTTTAGTTACTAAAAACAAGATAGCAATAATTAACGTCTTTTGTCAATAAATCTGCCACTCTTATATAGTAAGAGCGATTCTATACATAGAACCGCGAAATCCTTAAATCACAGCAGGGTGGTACAATTGATTGTACCACCCAGTATTCTCCTTAAATTTTTTGAACCGGGGGTTGAGAAAATAAAAAAGCCCGTTCGGTATGGTACCTACTAGGGCTCTTCAATGTGTCGGGTTGAGTTTTTACTCACCCTCGTCTCCATGGTCTCCGCCCGGTCCTTCGCAGTCGGAATCTCCACAAGGACAATCCTCTGGTCCCTTCATGACGATATCTCCTTATATTGTGAAACAAATTGATTGGTTGGTGTTTTTAAAACACGCCAAAGGCTAACTCCATGTTTTGATTTTCAAGGTGAAAGAAAGGATTCGGCATTCTCCCGATGCCGTCGCATGCGTTACACGTCCCATCTTTCCCTTTCTCCTTTCCGGACCCCAGACACGATGGACAGAGCATCCATCCTTCCGGCATGAATTCGCACACGTTTCCCCGCAGCATGGCATTCTCCCTTCTAGTCTCGATTGTTATGGGACTGCAATTATCATAGGATTCGTCGTTACGGAGTCAATAGAGAAAAAGTGCAGTAAAATGCTACAAAATTTCCGAGCCGGGAAAAGATAGATATTGACAGATTGGGCGCAAAAATGTTAGTTTCTAGCTAGCAAATCCACGACAACTAAAAACAACCTGCGAGGTACTTATGTACTACGGAACCGCAACCATGGAACCATGGCAGTGGCTCTATCTCTTCGTCATCGGCTACACAACTCTGCCGCTCATGACCGCAATCGTCTCGGGTCTCAGTCCGCGCGTGTCATCTTTCGAAATTCCGCTCTGGCTCACGCTCCCGGCCGCGCTCGGGGCGCTGATACTCTTCACGCCGTACGGCTGGCTCATGGCCTGGTTCCTGATCGTCCTGCTTCTTGGCAATGCTCCGCTCGCGCCCGCCCTCTTCGGTTCGGTTTTCCTCGTCACGGCGCTTGTGGCCTCGTTCTGCGAGACACTGCACCTTCCCGAAATTTGGAGAAGGGCTCGCTTGAGGGGATAAGACATCCACACATCGCGTCATCAAGATGGGCGCTACAATCAAATGTAGCGCCCGTTTCATTTTTTGACACGGTTCGGGTGCGGTGATACTTTTGTTTCAGCTAATTAACTCCAGAGGCGATATGACCATCATCACCGTCGCGGTTATCTTCATTATTTCGGCGCTCGTCTGTTATACAACCGCCATCTGGTCGGAGCGCTTTGCCGGGAAACTGAAACCCTGGATGGTCCGGGTCTTCACAACCGGCTTCGCTTGTGACATCATCGGCACTTCGATAATGTTCGTGTCGGCTTCCCACCGCTTCGCTTTTAACCCCCACACCATTCTCGGTTACGTTGCCCTCCTCATAATGTTTCTGCACCTCATTTGGGCAAGGCGCGCCATTTCGAGGGGCGGCCAGTCCCAGATATATTTCACGCGTTTTTCGTGGGTTGCCTGGCTCGGCTGGCTTGCCGCTTTCGTGACCGGCATTCCCCGGTCGTCTTTATGAAAAGCCATCCGGTTTTATCGGGATGGCTTTTAT